>CAMBNE010000310.1 GCA_945868935.1 uncultured Clostridia bacterium | reverse complement strand
TGCACTTACATATGATGATTTACCTGTGCTTTTTGAGCAGTACGAAATTCTCGCAAAGGATATGTTAAGACGAGAAAAAGAGGGAAAACCGATAACTTTTTATCACTATATGATTGATTTAACAGGCGGTCCTTGTATCTATAAACGCATTTCAGGCTGCGGCTCGGGTACGGAATATATGGCTGTTACCCCTTGGGGAGAGCTTTTTCCATGTCACCAGTTTGTAGGCGACCCGAAGTACAGTCTTGGCAATATCTATGACGGAGTTACAAATACTGAAATTCAGAACGAATTTAAGCTCTGCAACGCATACGCAAGAGAGGATTGCAAAAATTGCTGGGCAAAGCTTTATTGCAGCGGCGGCTGTGCGGCTAACGCATATCACGCCACTGGTTCAATCAGCGGAATCTATAAATACGGCTGTGAGCTGTTTAAAAAACGAATGGAATGTGCAATTATGATGAAGGTTGCGCAAGCTGAGGAATAATGAAAAATCGGCAGGTTATAAAGCCTGCCGGTTTTTATATGAAGATTCGCATAATATTTGCTGTAATTAAACATAGTATTATTCCCATTGCAGTAGGGAGAAATGCTGAAACGAGAGTCCACTTAAGACTTCCCGTTTCTTTTTTTATTGTCAGACAAGTTGTTGAGCAGGGAAAGTGCATTACGCACATAATCATTGTACAGACAGCCGTTATTACAGTCCAGCCGTTTGCAGAGAATAATTCAAGGAGCTGTTCATAGCTTGTGTAGTCAACCAAAGTACCGCTTGCCATATATGACATAATTATTATCGGGATAACGGTTTCGTTTGCAGGAAAACCGAGTATGAAAGCCATAACTATTACACCGTCAAGACCGATTAGCTGACCGAATGGGTCAAGAAATTCTGTGCAGTATGAAAGAACAGATAAATTTCCAATGTAAATATTTGCCGTAAGCCATATAATTGCACCTGCCGGAGCGGCAACTATAACTGCTCTGCCAAGCACAAAAAGCGTTCGGTCAAGCATTGAACGCACAATTGTCTTTAAAATCTGCGGTTTACGGTAGGGAGGAAGCTCCAATGCAAATCCCGATGGTTCACCCTTAGCTATAGTTAGTGAAAGAAACTTTGAAATAAGAAGTGTAAACAGAACACAAAGAACGATGATTCCAAGCAAAATTGCCGCAACCTCAATTGAAGAAACAACGCCAAAGGCGCTTCCTGCAAAAAACATCATAATAATAGCAATCAGCGTCGGAAATCTTCCGTTGCAGGGCATAAAATTATTTGTAAGAATTGCAATAAGCCGTTCCTGCGGAGATTCAATAATTCTGCAACCCGTAACACCGCAGGCATTACAACCGATTCCCATAGCCATAGTCAGGCTTTGCTTGCCGTGTGCGCCGCATTTTGCAAAGAATTTGTCAAGGTTAAATGCAATTCTCGGCAGATAACCAGAGTCCTCAATAATAGAAAAGAGAGGAAAGAAAATAGCCATAGGCGGCAACATAACAGAAACAACCCACGTAAGAGTGGTATACACACCGTCAACAAGTATACCGGTAAAAAAATCCGGCACTGATATCAAGTTAAATAAATTGTACAATTCGCCTTTTAAAAAGTCAAAAAGCTGACTCAACCATTCACTCGGGTAGTTTGCACCAACTGCCGTTATCCAGAAAAGCAGACCAAATAGCAACAGCATCAGAGGCATTCCGACAGTCTTTGAGGTCAGAATTTTATCTGCCTTTCTGCTTTTTTCATTCATTGTTTTACTGCTGTAGAATACGGTCTGCTTACAGATTTGCTTTGACTTTTCAGCGAGTATTTCTGAATTTTGCTTATGCTTTTCCGTGTTCAGTACATCAATTCCATTGAAATTTCTCTCAACTCTGAAACATTTCTTTTTGCCTGTACAAATATCATAAATTGTGTTCTTAAGCTCTTTTATGCCGCCTTTTCTTGTTGCACAGGTACAGATAACAGGCACTCCCAGATTCAGTGACAGCTCATCAATGTCGATTATTATTCCGTTTTTCTCTGCCTCATCACAAAGATTAAGGCAAAGAACAGCGTTTTTCTGAAGCGAGAGCACCTGCAATGCAAAAGACAGATTTCTTTCAATAACGGTTGCATCGGTAACTATTACCACGCAATCCGATTCTTCATTTGCAAGAAATTCTCTTGTAACTGTTTCCTCCTCGGAAAAATCAATCATAGAATATGTTCCGGGCAAGTCGGTAAACAAAAATTCTTTGTCCTTTATTTTTGCAGTTCCCGAAGAACATTCAACAGTCTTACCTGTCCAGTTTCCCGTATGCTGATTAAGTCCCGTAAGAGCATTGAAAATTGTGCTTTTACCGACATTCGGATTTCCTGCCAATGCAACTTTAAAATCTGATTTTATGTCGGAATTGTTGCTTTTTTCAATTACAGTAGACTTTCGTGCAAACAAATAAAAACCTCCTGTCTATTTTATAGGAGTTACTGTGATATATTTACTGTCTTTGTTTCTCAAAGCTATGACTG
>CAMBNE010000309.1 GCA_945868935.1 uncultured Clostridia bacterium | reverse complement strand
AGATCTGCAACGCCGCCTACGCCCTCGGCAACAACAATAATAAAGTGCTTCTTGCCTGTTTTCTGAGTATTGATAATTCTTGCGATAACATCACGCTCTATATTATACTGAACTTCGGGCACAAGAATTGCAGTAGCACCTGTTGCAATACCGGTCTGCAATGCAATATCACCGCAACGTCTGCCCATAACCTCAACAATAGAGCAACGGTCGTGTGACTGTGCAGTATCTCTGATACGGTCAACCATCTGGAGAGCCGTATTCATAGCTGTATCAAAGCCTACTGTGTATTCGGAGCAGGCAATATCGTTGTCAATAGTACCGGGAACGCCGATACAATTTACGCCTGCATTTGTAAGCGCTCTTGCTCCTCTGAAAGAGCCGTCGCCGCCGATTACTACAACGCCTGTAATGTCAAGGCTCTTACAGAAATCAGCCGCTTTCTTAATTCCTGCGGGAGTAGCAAACTCTTCACTTCTTGCTGTATAGAGCATTGTGCCGCCGTTGCCGATGATGTCGGATACGCTGCGAAGATTCATTTCCTGAACGTCGCCGTTGAGCAGTCCGTTATAACCACGGTAAACACCGTAAACCTTTAAACCTTTATTAATACCTGCACGAACTACAGCTCTGACAGCTGCATTCATTCCGGGAGCATCGCCGCCGCTTGTAAGTACTGCTATTGATTTCTGTGACATAAAACTACCTCCATAAGGTTATTAACACTTGATATTATAATACAATTGGTGTTTCTTTACAAGAGGATTTTTCAAATTTGCGAAATTAAATTACAAAATTGATAAATTCTTGACAATATATTATATCAGAATTATAATTAAAATGAATATAAGTCATATTACAATGTTTTTGTATTTTATCGTGTGCTATTTTAATATGGCTGAAAAATGGAGGATATTATGACTAAACTTTATCTTGCTATTCCCTGCTATAACGAAGAAGAAGTACTAAGAGATTCTGCAGAGAAGCTTTTGAACAAGTATGACAATATGATGGCAGAAGGTAAAATAACCTCTGACAGCAAAATTGTTTTTATTGACGACGGCTCAAAGGACAAAACCTGGAGCATTATTAAAGAACTGCACAACGAAAACCCTGTTTTTCAGGGAATTAAGCTCAGCCGCAACAGAGGACACCAGAATGCACTTCTGTGCGGTCTTATGACTTTAAAGGACAAGGCTGACGCTGTAATTTCAATTGATGCTGATTTACAGGACGACATCAACACCTTTGACGAAATGGTGCAGAAATACGAAGAAGGCTGCGACGTTGTTTACGGCGTTCGTTCAAAGCGTGAAACAGATACATTCTTCAAGCGTTTTACTGCCGAGGCATTCTATAAGATTCTCAACAAAATGGGCGCCAAGGTTATTTTCAACCACGCTGATTTCAGACTTATGAGCAAACGTGCTCTGGAAGCCTTTTCACTCTACAAGGAAACTAATATTTTCTTAAGAGGTATGGTTCCGCTTATAGGCTACAAGTCCGACATTGTTACATATGAGCGTTCAGAGCGTCTTGCCGGTGAAAGTAAATATCCGCTCAAAAAGATGCTTGCTCTTGCGTGGGAGGGCATTACTTCTCTCAGTATTCAGCCTATCAGAATGATTACCTGGCTAGGCGGTATTGTATTTGCAATCAGTATTATTATGATTATCTATTCGCTTGTAAGCTTCTTTGTCGGTGCCGCAACTACAGGCTGGGCAAGCACATTGTGCTCAATCTGGGCAATCGGAGGACTTCAGCTTCTTGCAATCGGAATTATCGGCGAATATATCGGAAAAATTTATCTTGAAACTAAACAGCGTCCTAGATTTATTGTAGAGGAGTTTCTTGAGGACTGATGAATTCAAATAAATTATCTGCAATACTCAACAGAATTTTTCACATAGTATTTTTTGTGCTGTTCGGTATTGTTTTCTTTGGTATTGTCTTTGCAGGATATGAAAACAATAAAATCGGATATTCTGCAACAGAAAGAACATATGTAGTTATCTTCTTTATTGTACTGCTCTTGATTTTTGCCGCTGTCTATATTCTTTTACAGAAATATAACAATCGTTCAAAACTGCGTTCAAAACCAAAAATCAGTGATAAGCAGGTTGTAATCTTCATTTTTGCTTCTGTTGGAGTTCTTCTTGTTCTCCAGCTTTTAGCAGGATATTTTTTACAGATGAACCCTGTTACTGATATGCAGTATATTGAAAGGTATTCACGTGATTTCGGAGCAACGGGAAATTTTGATTTGATTCAGAAGGACTGCGAAAACGGCAGCGTGTATCTGATTCGATACCCGAACAACTTAGCACTTGTATTCTTGCTTTCGGCTGTCTATAGATTATGTAATCTTGTTTTCGGCTACGTTCCTTCTCTTGTTCCTGTATTTATCAATGCTTTTGCGATAAATATTTCCGTACTTCTCACCGTATTTACAGCAAGAAAGATATTCGGCAACAGAAAAGCAATCTTTGTTCTTTGGCTCTGCTTTCTGTTTGCGCCTTTTTACACCTATGTTCCCTATTACTACAC
>CAMBNE010000308.1 GCA_945868935.1 uncultured Clostridia bacterium | reverse complement strand
ATATTAATTATGAATTCCCCTTTTCATTGTTCGGAAAGCTGTTTATTTGTTATTATCAGCATATTTCTCTGCAAGTTGAAAGAAAAATTCGTTTACTGCTTTGAAGCACTCGCCGTTTGTTTCAATATTAAAGCTTTCTTCTCCATACTTGACCGAAAAATTCGTTATCGTTTCGTCGCAGGCGAAAAAGATATTCTTTTTTCTTCCGGATTTTATGTGACTTAAAAAGTCATATTTGCTGTCAATCAGGGCAAACTGCTGAAATTCCTCCTCGGTTATTGCCGTATCGGTAAAGTTTATTTCTTTATAATCATTATTATCATAATCTACGATAATACATTCGGCATCAAGCAGATAAGACTCGTTTTGCTTTCTTGCCCGGAAGCTGTAGCAATATGTTCTGTCCATATGGTTTTGTGAAATTGATACGGAAGAAAGCTGTTCATTCAGTTGTGATGGAGTTTTTGATTTTTCCGAACAACCGAAGAATGAAAACATCAGCGACATAACACTCATAATAATTAAACCTTTTCTAATAAAATCTTTCATTTTAGCTAAGTCAATTCAAATCATTAAAGTCAAACACATCTCCGCACTGGGGACAGAATTTCGGGATATTCGTGTTATCAGCAGGAGTCCAGCCGCATTTATCACAACGATAAGTTCTTGCACCCGAAGAATATGCATTAGCCTGAGGCTGTACGCTTCCGCAATTCTGGCAGAACTTGCCAGTATTCTGAGTGCCGCAGTTTGAGCAAACCCACATTCCGACAGCCTGTGTTACCTGCTGAGCCGGCTGTTGATACTGCTGATTAAAATTCTGCTGTTGCTGATACGGTTGCCGGTTAAGGTTCTGCTGTCCCTGATACGGCTGTTGATTGAAATTCTGCTGTTGTACGTACGGCTGCTGATTAAAATTCTGCTGTCCCTGATACTGAGGATTTTGCTGATACTGCTGAGTAAACTGTCCGGAATATAAATTCGGCATTAAAGCACGTTTTAATTCATCAGCCTGATGCTCATATTCACGGTACAAATCGGTATATCTGCTGTCGGGACGCTGACCGTATTTTGAAAGCTCAAATCTGATTACAGAAAACCAAGGTGAATTTACGGTTATTTCAACATTAAATTCGTATTCGTACTTGTATCTCGGAGGATTGTAGCTTATCTTATTGCCCTGACTGTCGGTCTGCTTAATCTCGTCTTTATCCTCTTTAATGTCAATATTACAGCCTGTCACCTGAGAAATCTCTATAATATCGGGATTTGATTCACGCCAGTTTGACGAGGAGGTAACGATGAATTTACGGGAACTATCGTCTATGTAAACCTTCTTGTCAGTGCCGATAGTCCTGTTAGGATTAAAGAAAGCAAGCTGTCTTTTGTTTTCCTCACGATAAGCAAGCTGTTGTTTTATCTCTTCAACGGTTGACGCTCTGCGTTCGCTGAAAAACGGTGAGAGCTTTTTTGCACAATCCTTGCAAAGATTTCCGTCTTCAAGCTTACGGTTGCCGAGCAGTCCGATTTTTTCTCCGCACACATCGCAGAATTTTTTATCAAATAATCCCATAATTGTCCTCCTGAATGAAAATATAAATATAAAAATGTAATCTTCTACATATAACATTATACCATTTTCTGTAAATTTGACATGAACCGAAAGATCTATATCGTGCAACTTTTGTGCAAAAAAGCGCAAAAAAGTCAAGAGTCTCGACACGCAGTTCGAGTAGACAGGTCGATATTATCAAACCTTCTTTGCCCGACCGTTTTCGAGCAATTTCCTATAAAGCAAAAAAAGAGCATCTGAATAAGACGCTCATTTAAATTTATATATTATTTAAATCAAAAAGCGGCAAAGCCTAAGCTTTGCCGCCGTTGATAAACTATAATCAGTTTGTGATTGTCTGCTCTGTTTCCTTGTCGAAGATGTGAAGCTTGCTGAGGTCAAAAGCAACCTTGATGTTGTCGCCGGGCTTTGCTGTTGAAGTAGGCTCAACACGAGCTGTAACAGGAACACCGCCGATGTTAACATAGAGGTAAATCTCTGCACCCATAAGCTCTGTAACGTCAACGTTAGCGTCGAGATAACAATTGGACTTTTCAAGGAATTCAGGCTCGTCGTGAACGTGCTCAGGACGAATACCAAATACAACTTCTTTGCCAACATAAGCGTCAAGCTTACCGCCCTGTGCCTTTTCAGCAGGAACAGGAACCTTATACTTATCAAAGTTAAGTGTATAGTTTGCGCCTTCCTTGGCAAGAGTAGCGTTGATGAAGTTCATCTGAGGTGAACCGATAAAGCCTGCAACGAACATATTGCAAGGTAAGTCATAGAGGTGCTGAGGAGTATCTACCTGCTGAATGAAGCCGTCCTTCATAACAACGATTCTTGTACCCATTGTCATAGCCTCTGTCTGGTCATGTGTAACGTAGATAAACGTTGTCTGGAGCTTTTTATGAAGCTTGTTAATCTCTGTTCTCATGGCAACTCTGAGCTTTGCATCAAGGTTTGACAAAGGCTCATCCATCAAGAATACTTTCGGGTCA
>CAMBNE010000307.1 GCA_945868935.1 uncultured Clostridia bacterium | reverse complement strand
ACTCAACGAGAATAAGAATTATGTTCACAATTTCCGACACCGAAATGTCGGTTCTGAGCATTGCCGAGGCTCTTAATATGGAGCAGAGCACTATTTCCCACCAGCTTCGTGTTCTGCGCCAGAACAAGCTTGTGCGTGTGCGCCGAGAGGGCAAGCAGATTTACTACAGCCTTGACGACGACCACGTTAAGAAAATCATTGAAATGGGACTTGACCACGTTCTCGAATAAGGAGGATTTATGAAGAAGTACACTTACACTCTTGAAAATCTCAACTGTGCTCACTGCGCATCAAAAATTGAAAGCAAGATTGCAAATACTCAAGGGTTTGAAAACGTAAGCTTTAATTTTGCTACAAAAATTCTTTCATTCTCCACCGAAAATTCCGAATCACTTTCACAGATTCAGCAGATTTGCGACAGCATTGAGGACGGTGTAACCGTCGTTGACAGCAGTAAAAAAGCAAAAGAAAAGCAATCGGGCAAAATGAATGCAGATACCGTAATGCTGATTATAGCAATCGTTCTCGGTGCGGCGGCGTTTGTTCTGCACCTTGTACTGCCCGATAATCAGACTTTTTCAACCGTTATTCTCTTTGTTTTAAGCGTTTCGGCAACTTTGCTTTCGGGCTATAAAATTTTCCTTAAGGGTATAAAAAACGCAGTCAGGCTAAAAATTGATGAAACCGTACTGCTTGCCGTTGCAGTAGTAGCCGCTTTCTGCCTTGGAGAATTTGTTGAGGCGGCTATGGTAACAATCCTCTTTTCTCTCGGTGAATTTATTGAGGATATCGCCGTTGACGCATCACGCAGAGATATTGAAAAGCTTGCGCAGATTCGCCCCGATACGGCTACAATCGTTAAAGACGGAATTGAATCCGTTGTTCCTGCCGAAAGCGTAAAAACAGGCAGTATCATAACGGTAAAGCCACACGAAAGACTTCCTCTTGACGGCATTGTCACAAGCGGAAAATCGACTCTCGACACATCAGCACTTACAGGCGAAAGCCTGCCTGTTGACATTTCGGTCGGCAGTGAAGTAATGAGCGGTGCAATCAACGGAAACGGACTTATTGAAATCAGAACGACAAAGGAGTACGGCAACAGCACTGCATCAAGAATTTTACAGCTTGTTGAGGACGCCGCCGCCCGCAAGGGACAAAAAGAAAAGCTGATTACTCGCTTTGCGTCAATCTACACACCGATTGTAATTATCATCGCCGCCGCAATTGCGTTTATTCCTCCCCTGCTCGGTCTGGGCGAGTTCAGCGAATGGATTTACAGAGCGCTTGTTTGTCTTGTTGCCTCCTGCCCCTGCGCTATTGTTATTTCAGTTCCGCTTTCCTATTATTCGGGAATCGGAGCGGCTTCTAAAATCGGCGTTCTTATAAAGGGCGGAAAATACATTGAGGCTCTTGCAAAGGCTGACTCGTTCGTATTTGATAAAACAGGAACGCTTACAAGCGGAAAGCTTGAGGTAGAAAGCATTACTGTCTTTGGCGGTCACGATAAGAACGAGGTTCTCGCACTTGCCGCCTCCTGCGAAAAACATTCCGTTCATCCCGTTGCAACTGCAATCAAGAAAAAAGCAGAGGGGCTTGATTTACCTCAGCTTTCCGACTACAGCGAATCGGCAGGTCACGGCACAAGTGCAGCTTACAACGGCAAAAGGCTTGAATGCGGCGGAATCAAAATTCTCAGTGACGAGCAGAAAAAGCTTGCCGCCAACGCATCTGTCTTTGTCGTATACGACGGTGAGCTTATAGGCGCATTGAGCGTGAGCGACTCTGTACGTTCTGAATCACAGGAAGTTATTTCAAAGCTGAAAAAGCTCGGTGTTAAGAACACCGTAATGCTTACGGGCGACTCAAAAAACAACGCCGAAAAGGTAAGCGAAAAGCTCGGACTTGACAAGTGCTATTCAAATCTTCTCCCAAATGACAAGCTTGACAAGGTGGAAGAAATCAAAACACAATCAAAGGCTGTCTGCTTTGTCGGCGACGGAATCAACGACGCTCCCGTACTGTCGGCAAGCGACTGCGGAATTGCAATGGGACTCGGCAGTGAAGCGGCAATCGAAGCCTCAGACGCAGTGCTCTCCTCGGGCAATCTTGTAAAGCTCCCCGATGCAGTTAAGCTGTCACGCAGGGTTATGAGAACAGTCAGGACAAATATAGCTTTTGCGCTCACCGTAAAAGCGGCTGTAATTATCCTTGCGGCATTCGGTTTTGCATCAATGTGGATGTCGGTAATTGCAGATACAGGCGTAAGCGTTGCCTGCGTACTGTACGCCGCAAGACTTTTAAAATCAAAATAAATTGAAAAGCATTTAAAAATATTCGGGAATACAGGCTTTGGAAATGCCAGACCTGTATTCCCTTTTGTATTTTGTGGCGCATTGCAGGTTGTTCTTGACTAACCGACAGTAACCGATTAAAATAGCATATTAGAGCATAAAATTTGCAGGCATATAATAGTAATATATCTTAAAATCTATAATTAAGCGGTGTTTGTTTTGATAAAGCTACTTACAAGGCTGTTTGTAAAAAACAGCGACG
>CAMBNE010000306.1 GCA_945868935.1 uncultured Clostridia bacterium | reverse complement strand
TACACAGTCTGCGGCATACCAACGCAACGCTTATGATTAATTCAGGCGTTCCGATTACAACAATAGCCGCAAGGCTCGGACACGCTAATCCGTCCACCACAACAAAGATATACACGCACGCTATAAAGTCAGCAGACGCGGCGGCAGCGGAAACGCTCGACAATATATTCAGCGGTCATTCTGCAAACGACACAAGAAAAAGAGCATAAATAAAAAAGGCTGTACCCTCTATTAAGAGAGTGCAGCCATATTCATTTAATTGTGCAGCGGCAAAATAAACCCCGATAAAAAGTGTATTTTAAGGCAATAAACCCCAAATAAACCCCAAAAGGTTCTTTAATTCCTTAAAAGAAAAAGAAAAACCGCACCGAAAACGCTATAAAACGGCTTTCCAATGCGGGTTTTGTGTGGAGCTGAAGAAGGGACTTGAACCCTCGACCTACTGATTACGAATCAGTTGCGCTACCAACTGCGCTACTCCAGCAAATATAATTTTAATCACATATTTGATATTATATATTATTTTTCAAAAATTTTCAATACCTTTCAGCTAATATTTTTTATCGCAGGAAAAACATTCTTACATAAATTACGCTTTATTGGGCAAATTTAGAATGTGAAGGTCATAGAAAAAATACTTTGTGAATAATAATAACATTTGTAGAAAATGCTAAGAAAATGTATTATAATGTAAAAAGAGCAGTGCCTCAATTTATTATAGGACGTGAAATTATGCCGAAAAGGAAATGCAGTAATGTAAATCAATCCTTTGGTAAAAATCTTGTTAAATATAGAAAGCTCTGCGGTTTTACTCAGCAGGATATCGCAGATATTCTCAATCTCAACCGCACCACTTACACAAAGTATGAAACGGGTGTTTCCGAGCCGAGCTTTGAAATTCTCAAAAAAATTGTAGCAATCTACGGTGTTGATGTCAATGCAATTTTAGGACAGGAAAATTTTGAGAAAAATCTTCACGACTTTGTTATGCCGATGTATAACCTTACTGATTCTGAGCGTGAGCTGGTCGGAATCTACCGTATGCTTTCCGATGAGGAAAAGCAGGAGCTTATGAATAAGGCAAGAGAGATTAAGAACAAAAAAAACAATAACTCTTAATTCAAAATACTTTACATTTGGGGCTTTATGTGCTACAATGTAACAGTTGACCCATACCTCGGAGCAGGGGTTAAGCCGCAAAGCGGAGTTTCACAGCCCTGTCCTGAGATATAGCCTTACGGCTTTGGGCTTCAAATATTTAAAAAGGTGGAATAAAAATGTTAAAAGAAGAAAAGCAGGCTATCATTGCTGAATACGCTACTCACGAGGGCGACACAGGTTCTCCCGAGGTTCAGATTGCGCTTCTCACAAAGAGAATCAACGACCTCACAGAGCACCTCAAGGTTCACAAGAAGGACCACCACAGCAGAAGAGGTCTTCTTAAGATGGTTGGTCAGAGAAGAAGCCTTCTCGCTTACCTCACAAAGGTAGACATTGAAAGATACCGTTCTATCATCGCAAGACTCGGTATCCGTAAGTAATTTTGCATTCACAGGGCAAGCGCCAGCTTGCCCTAAATTCGGTTTATTGTGGGATTTTTATTTGCTGTTTTTTAGCGGTAAAACGATTGAATAAGCTACAGAATAATTCGTAATTTACGGTTGTTCAATGGTTTTATTGCTAAATCGGCGTAAAATCCCGCTTGAATACTACACAGAAGTTAAAACTTCGGAAAGGATTTTACAATGAATAAAATGATGACTTTTGACAAGTACAGAGTATTTGAAACAGAGTTTGCAGGCAGAACCTTAAAGGTTGAAACAGGCAAGATGACTCAGCTTGCAAACGGTGCGTGCCTTGTGCACTACGGCGACACAACCGTTCATGTTGCAGTTACCGCATCTCCCAAGCCCAGAGAGGGAGTTGACTTTTTCCCGCTGTCCGTTGACTATGAGGAGAAAATGTACGCTGTGGGCAAAATCCCGGGCTCCTACCTCAAGAGAGAGGGCAGACCCTCTGAAAAGGCTATCCTTACAAGCCGTGTAATTGACCGTCCGATTCGTCCTCTTTTTGATAAGAGTATGCGCAACGACGTTTCAATCGTCTGCACGGTTATGAGCGTTGACCCCGACTGCCAGCCCGAAATTGTGGCTATGATTGGTGCGTCAATTGCAATTTCAATTTCAGATGTTCCGTGGAACGGTCCTATCTCGGGCTGTTCGGTTGGTATGATTGACGGTGAGTTTATTATCAACCCCACAGAGGAACAGAGAAAGGTTTCAAAAATGGCTACAACCGTTGCTTCAACAAGCTCCAGAATTGCTATGATTGAAGCAGGCGCTGACTGCGTTTCCGACGAAGAAATGTACAACGCTATTATGGCAGGTCACGAGGCTAACCAGCCGATTATCGAGTTTATCGAGAAGATTAAGGCTGAAATCGGCAAGCCGAAGTTTGAGTTTGCAAGTATTGAGGCTGACCACGATATGTTCGAGGCATTCAAGGCATTTGCAGAGGAGGACGTAAAACTTGCTCTTTACACAGACGACAAGACGGTACGTGACGAAAG
>CAMBNE010000305.1 GCA_945868935.1 uncultured Clostridia bacterium | reverse complement strand
CCATAAATATGATTTTGTCCGCTACGTCACGTGCAAATTCAATCTCGTGAGTAACTACAATCATCGTGCTGTCAGAGGACTTAAGTCCTCTTATTACGTTGAGCACCTCGCCCGTAAGCTCGGGGTCGAGTGCCGAGGTCGGCTCGTCAAAGCAGAGCACGTCGGGATTCAGCGCAAGCGCCCTTGCAATAGCAACACGCTGCTGCTGACCGCCGCTTAAATTGCAGGGGTAGGAGTCCTTCTTTTCGGAAAGTCCGACCTTTTCAAGCAATGAAAGCGCATTTTTTTCGATAAGCTCCTGCGCCTCTTTATAGGTCTTTGCACCCATAAATTCTCCGCTCTTTTTTATCTGCTCCTTTGCAAGCATCTTCGGAGCAAGGGTGATATTTTCAATCACCTTGTACTGCGGAAAAAGATTAAACGACTGAAAAACAAGTCCGAAATGGAGTCTGTTTTTTCTGATTTCAGCATCGCTTGCCTTCGCTTTGTTTGTGCAGTCGAGCAGAACGCTGTCGTTTACCGTAATCTTTCCGCTCTGCGGTGTTTCGAGAAAGTTAAGACATCTTAAAAGCGTTGTCTTGCCTGAGCCCGAAGAACCGATAATCGCCAGGACCTCGCCCTTTTCAAGCGAGAAGCTTATGTCCTTTAAAACCTGAGTTTTGCCAAAGCTCTTCTGTATATTTTCAACCTTTAACAGCGACATATCCGTTCCTCCTTAACCCTTGTAGTAATCGAGCTTTTTCTCGATAAACGAGAAGAGAAGCGTCAGTATTCCGCAGAAAGCAAGGAAGAATACAGCCGAGTAGAACAGCGGCCAGATAAGACCTTCCATTGAAAAATCCTTTGCGTTCATCAGTATTTCGGGAATTGCAATTACGCTTGCAAGCGAGGTGTCTTTAACGAGGGTGATAATCTCGTTGCCGATGGGAGCTGTTATTCTTTTGACAACCTGCATAAGCACTACCTTGAAGAAAATCTGCGATTTCTTCATTCCGAGCACTTGTCCTGCCTCATACTGTCCCTTTGGAATTGCCTCAATTCCGCCTCGGTAAATTTCCGAAAAATACGCCGCATAGTTGATTACAAATGCAATCAGCGCTGCCTGCATTCTCGGAAAATTAAAGCTGCCGTTTGACACAAGCGGCGGAATGTAGAACACCACAAAAAGCTGGAGCATAAGCGGAGTTCCTCTTATAACCCACACAAACGCCTTTGTCAGCCACTTCAGCGGTCTGAACTTCGACATTGAGCCCATAGAAACTATAAGTCCCAGCGGAAGCGCAAGCAGAAGTGTAATTGCAAATATAAAGCAGTTCTCACCAAAGCCCTTGAAGAGCTGCTGAGTAACATTCAAAAATTCGTTCATTATCCCAAATCCGTTCTTAGCTTACTTTGCTTTTACAAGAAGAAGGTCCTCGAGGTTGTACTTCTTTGCAATTTCCTCAAGCTTGCCGTCGTCTGCAACAGCCTGAACAGCGTCGTTGATTTTCTGTAATGTTTCAGTGTCGCCCTTGCGAACAGCAATACCGTACTGCTCTTTTGCAAAGTCCTTGCCCTCAACTACTTTGAGGTCAGCGTAGTCTGTGCCGTCGGCGATTGTGCCGATTGACATTACATAGTCGATGATTGCGATGTCAGCTGTGCCGGACTTAACCTCAAGAAGTGCCTTTGCCTGTGAGTCAACGGAAACGTAGTTTGCTTCCTTGAAGAACTCGTCGTCCTTTGCAACGTCCTCACCGGCCGACTTCTTTTCTGCAACAACCGTTGCACCCTTAACAGCCTTTGCTGTTGTGAACTTGTCGGCATTTTCAGCCTTTGTTACCATAACCTGCTTGTTTTCCATATAGGGAGTGGAAATGCCCATATTTTCCTGTCTTTCATCTGTAATTGTAAGTCCGTTCCAGATGCAGTCAATAGTCTTTGCGTTAAGCTCAACTTCCTTTGAATCCCAGTCGATTTTCTGGAAGGTAGCCTTTACGCCGAGCTTTTCGCAAACGCTCTGAGCAAATTCAGTTTCAAAGCCTGTGAGCTCGCCGTTTTCGTCCTTGTAGTTCATCGGCTCAAAGTATGTAATACCGATAACAAGGTCGCCCTTGTCTGCAATGTAGCTCCAGTCGCCTGTTGAGCTCTGTGAGCCTGAGTTGTCCTTTGATGCTTCAGAGCTTGATGACTGTCCGCCGCAGCCTGTAAGAGCTGTAACAGCCATAAGTGCTGAAAGAATGAATGCAGTAAGTTTTTTCATTAAAATCTCCTCCAATAAAAAGAATAGTCTTATTATAACATTATCACGTTAGCAAAGTAAAGTGTTTTTTGTAACAAAATAAATAATATTGCTGAAAAATATTGTAAAAAGTCCTTGATAAATCACAATGCCGTATGGTAAAATATATATAATATGTAAATTTTTAGCTGTAAATTGTAAAATTCAGCTTACAAATAATTAAATTTTATTTTTAAAAAAGAGGTGTTTTTATGAAAAAACTACTTTCTGTATTGCTTGCATTGACAATGTTATGCTCGTTTGCGGCGTGTTCATCGTCAGAAAGCAGTCAGACAACCGACACAACTGCT
>CAMBNE010000304.1 GCA_945868935.1 uncultured Clostridia bacterium | reverse complement strand
AAAGATATGGAAGTCCTATGTCTATCATGCGGTCAAGTGATGCCTTCAGTTGCCGGACAATCGTTGTCGCCCTCTCGTCATTTATCTTGTCAAGCTCCTCACGCAGCTCTGAAAACTCCATTTCGCACATATCATTTATATTAAACCCATTGATTTTACACGAAAGTGTAGCCCTATTCAGACGCTTTCCCTTGCAATCAGGGCATTCACGCTCATACAAAAATTGTGCAATTTTCTTTAATGTATAGTAAGTCTGCTCCTCTGCGCCTTTCATCAGAACAAGTCGCTTGAATTGGTTATATACTCCCTCAAGCTTTTTATCAAGCCGTTCACCGCCCTTTCTGCGACTACCGTATAACAAGATATTCTGTTCTTCCTCCAACAAATCCTTCCACGGCACATCTGTTCTGAAGTATTCGGGACGTCGGTAAACCTTCCAATAATAATTACCCACACCGAAAGCAGGAAGGTTGAAAATGCCCTCATCATAGGTGTTGTCTGCATTTATAAGGTTGTTTATGTCAAAGTCCATAATCTTTCCGATGCCGGCACAGGTTTGGCACATTCCGTTCGGGTTGTTGAATGAAAAATATGATGCAGGTCCGACAGAGGGAATTCCTATCCTTGAAAAAAGCAAACGTAAAAGAGAGTACATATCGCTGATTGTACCCACTGTTGACCTTGCATTCCCGCCAAGGCGGGTTTGGTCTATAATAACCGATGGATTTAAGTTATCCACCCATTCCACATTGGGTTTTTCGTACTTCGGCAGTCTGCCTCTGACCCAAGCACTGTATGTTTCATTCATTTGACGCTGACTTTCTGCCGCAATGGTGTCAAACACAATACTTGATTTGCCCGATCCCGAAACACCGGTAAAAACCACAATTTTGTTTTTGGGAATATCAAGCGAAATATTTTTCAAATTGTTCTGTTTCAATCCTCTAATTTTAATAGGCTCTGTCATTTTCTTGCCTCCTTTTAATCATTATAGATTGCTTCGGATGTTTTTTATGTTTTTTGAAATACAACCGTCTTCTCTTTCATCGAAATCTTTCCGACCTGATAGCCATAGTTCATCAACTCTTTTTTGTATGTCAGAAAGGAATGGTCGATTGAAAACCCTGTAATCCGCTCGATTTCGGCAAATGTAAGCTTAAAGCGTTCCGTGCCGTTTTCCTTAATCCACGCCCACAAACCATTGTATTTACTCATAAAATCACCGTGCCTTTGTCTGATATATTCTGAAAAACTGTCGGATGTGTTTTTCCACAAGAGACATAACCTCCGATTCTCTTTCAGGTTCTCTGTCACAAAGATTTATCCATATGGAAATGGGCAGGCATAGCTGGGCCGCCATTATCTCGGGATCCTCCTCAGCCAAAGCACCATTTTGAATCAGATACTTCATGAGCTCTTCGAAATACCGCATTATATCGGTATAATTTTGCTTGGTCTGTAATTTTGCAATCTCCTGATTACGGAACTGTTCTATAACAAGCATTTTCCTTGCACTGCTGATAGAACGGTCATGGATAATATAGCGAATCTGCCCCTGAATCATTTTGACAGCATCATCGGAAGTCTGCGGTAGGTTGCCGGCATCTTTCTCCCAATTCTCACTTGCAAAAAGAGAATGTTCCTCATACTGCTTAAGTACTTCCTGCACTAACGCATCCAAAATAGCCTGCTTATTTTCAAAATGACCGTAAAGCGATGCCTTGCGGATGCCGACAGCACTCGCAATCTGAGAAACAGAAGTTGCTTCAAAGCCCTGTGCTGAGAACAAATCAAGTGCCGCTTCAATTATTTTCTGCTTTGTATTTCCTTTTTCCACCAAACACACTCCTTAGCATACTTGCAATTATTATATAATTTATCATACCTACCGAACGGTCGTTTGTCAAGAGGTTTTGATAATTTTCTTAAATTTGCAGGTTATCCTCAGAGATAAAATCCCTTACTGTATTGTCATAGTACGATACAAATTGTTCCATACAGTACCTTGTGTTTCCTGTCCCGCTGAAACAAATTCCAATCATGTTAATTCTGCCTTTCTTAAATAATCTAATTTTATTATACATGATGTAAGGAACAGTTTATAGACTATTTATATAGAAAAATGTGTCAAAATTATATGTTCAAAAAGAAACCGTGCGGAACATCTTAAGTTCTTGCACGGTTACTATTATACATAGTTTTTTTAGTTTTTTCCTGACATTCTTTGCGTTAATATGTTATGTAACATTTCTTATTATTCAAACACATTTTACAAATAGTATTCAGGGAGAAACCGGGGTATTAATGCCCATTCTGCAGTTTTCTAATGATTGTTATATATGATGAAGATCTAAAATATCAGGCAATGTTCTTTTTCGCAGCATTGCTCGGTATGCGGCGACAGGAAATAATCGCTTTATTGAGGACACCAAAACAACAGCCATTCAGACTATGGAAAGCGTATTCTTGCCCTCCGCAGAAGATAAAGAGAATAACGAAAAAGATGTTTTGTGACATTTTCAGACATTCCCACGCTTCCCTGCTTGCCAATAACGGCATCAACATTCAGGAA
>CAMBNE010000303.1 GCA_945868935.1 uncultured Clostridia bacterium | reverse complement strand
CTGCGATTTGTTCGGTGAATTTGCTGTCGCAGATAAGAGGAGGAACCTCTGATAGCGGAGTTATCTCAGCTTTTGCACCGTTGATTTCGGAAATTCCGTTTGCAACTTCCCTGATTTTGCCAACGAGCAATTCTCTTTCGTGAGTGTCGTTTGTGCGCAGAGTGCCTTCAAGTACGGCTGTGTCGGGAATAATGTTAGCGGCATTTCCGCTTTGGAATTTTCCAACGGTAAGGATGCAGTTCTTTTCGGGATTTGAGTTTCTGGCTATAAGCCCTTCAAGCGCAGTATAAATCTGCACGGCGGTATGAATGGGGTCAACTGTGAGGTTTGGATATGCTCCGTGACCTCCTTTGCCTGTTATGGTAATTCTGAAGCCGTCCACCGAGGACATCATAACGCCGCCGCAATTGTACATAAAAAGTCCAATAGGCAGTTTGCCGGGAGCAACGTGGAAAGCGAGTGCGGCGTCAGGCTTAGGATTTTCAAGAATTCCGTTTTCAATCATATTTTTACTGCCCTCAAAGGTTTCTTCGGCAGGCTGAAACATAAGCTTTACCTTACCGCAGAGCTTGTTCTCATTTTCTTTAAGAATTTTTGCGGCTGTAAGCAGCATAGCAGCGTGAAAATCGTGTCCGCAGGCGTGAGCCTGTTTTCCTGTAGGGCAGGCAAATTCCTCACCGCTTTCTTCGGGCATAGGCAGAGCGTCCATATCTGCTCGCAAAAGCAGAGTTTTTTCTCCTTTGCCCAAAAGCGCAGTCACTCCGTAACCGCATTTTTGCGGATTAAGTCCGAATTCTGAAAGTTTTTTCATAACGTACTCAACTGCAATGGGAATATTAAGTCCTGTTTCAGCGTTTTTGTGAAAAAATCGACGGTGAGCGATAGTTTCATCGTTTAGCTCCAATGCACGTTTATAAAAATCCATATAAAAGACCTCGCTTTAATTTTAAATATGCTTTTACTAATACTATAACAAAATAATTAATTATTATCAATTGTATTCTTGATAATAATTACAATGTATATTGTGCGTATTGACAAAAAAGCCCTAAATGTGGTATTATACATTTGACTATAAATGTTTTTTTAATGTAAAATTTATTTTGAAATTATATAACTTTTGTAATTTGAACGGAGGAGTATGATGAATACTGCTATAATTCTTGCAGGCGGAGTCGGCAGCAGAATGGGAGCTGACAGACCTAAGCAGTTTCTTATGGTACAGGCTAAGCCGATTATTTCCTATTGCTTTGATATTTTTCAGAAACACAATGAAATTGACAAAATGGTAGTTGTTGTAAGTGAGCAGTGGCAGGGATTTGTTGAGGAATATGCCGCAAAGTACGGTATTACCAAAATCTGCGGTTATGCTCCTGCGGGTAAAACCCGTCAGCACTCAATTTACAACGGTTTAAAGTGTATTGAAAAGAATGCTCCCGACACCGATATTGTTATTGTTCATGATGCTGCACGTCCTCTTGTGTCTGATGAAATTATTTCTGACTGCATAAAGGGTGCAACGGAATACGACGGTGCAATGCCTGTAATTTCAGTTAAGGACACTGTTTATCAGAGCAAGGACGGATGCAGTATAGGATGTCTGCTTAAACGCTCCGAACTTTTTGCAGGACAAGCTCCCGAAAGCTTTAAATTCAGAAAATATCTTGATATACACAACTCGGTTTCCGATGAGGAGATAGGACTTACCGCAGGTAGCAGTGAGATTGCTTATCGTCACGGAATGGAAATCAGAATGGTAAAGGGCAGTGAGCGAAATCTGAAGATTACCACTGTCGAGGACTTGGAAACTTTCGAGTCTATTTTGAAAGGTGTGAATTAATTTGGAAAAAATGAAGGCAAGAGTATTAAGAGAAGTAGGAAATCTTGAATACTGTGACTATCCGATGCCAAAGGTCAATTCAGGTGAGGTTCTGTTCAAGGTAAAGGCTTGCGGAATCTGCGGCTCTGATATTCCGAGAATTTTCGTGAACGGAACATATCATTTTCCGACTATTCCCGGACACGAATTTTCAGGTATTGTAGTTGACGCTCCTGATGAGGAAAACAAAAAGCTTATCGGTATGAGAGCAACCGTATTTCCTCTGATTCCATGCAAAATCTGCGAGAACTGCAACAACGGAAGATTTGAAATGTGC
Organism: uncultured Clostridia bacterium; assembly: GCA_945868935.1. Classification (GTDB taxonomy): domain Bacteria; phylum Bacillota; class Clostridia; order Oscillospirales; family Acutalibacteraceae; genus Ruminococcoides. Next base: position 417 of record CAMBNE010000303.1, on the reverse strand, counting down.
AAGAGCTATGATTATCTCGGCTCAAGAAGTGACGGCGCATTTGCTGAGTATGTTCGTGTTCCTGTATGGAATCTTGTTCCGATTCCCGATAACCTTTCTTATGAGGTTGCCGCTATGACCGAGCCTTGCGCAGTTGGCTTGCATGCATTAAGACAGGCGCAGATTGAAATCGGCGATGTAGTTGTAATTTACGGCCCCGGCACAATTGGTATGCTTATTGCGCAGTGGGCAAGAGCATGGGGTGCAAAGGTTCTTTTGGTAGGAACTGACCTTAATAACTGGGATTTTATTGAGAGCCTCGGCTTTACTGAATATTGCAATTCTTCACATGAAGACCCGATTGAGTGGGTTAAGAAGATGACAAACGGCGTTGGAGCTGATATTGCTATTGAGGCTGTCGGTGTGCCTGTTACTGCC
>CAMBNE010000302.1 GCA_945868935.1 uncultured Clostridia bacterium | reverse complement strand
TTTTTCGTTTATTATTAATTATACATTCTCAATTCAGCATTGTCAACATATTTTTTATTTATTATCGTAATTATATATGCTTTTTAACAACGTCAAATATTTTTCTCAAAATATAAAGTAAATATTAACCTGAATAAAATTATCTTATAATTTTTGTAAATTTGTTCTTGACAAAATAAATGAGTTATGATAGAATAATTCTTGCTGAAACAACATAATTTCAACACGGAGAGGTGTCCGAGTGGTTTAAGGAGCTAGTCTTGAAAACTAGTGATCCCGCGAGGGACCAAGGGTTCGAATCCCTTCCTCTCCGCCATTTTATTTTTTCACTTTACCGCACGGAGGATTACTCAAGTGGTGAAGAGGCTCCCCTGCTAAGGGAGTAGGTCGCTAACGCGGCGCGAGGGTTCAAATCCCTTGTCCTCCGCCAGTCGAGTACCTCGACACGCAAATCGCGTATCGAGGTACTCTTCTTTTTTGAGTTAATTTCTCGCGTCAAAAGTGACATATTTTTTATATGCATAAAACTGTTTCCTGCCTCTCATACTATCGATGAGGTGATTTTATGAACAAGGATTTGCCGTTGGGGTTTGGTATGGCGCTGGCTCAGCATCCCGATGCAATGAAGAAATTTTCAAATATGACAGAGGACGAACAGAATAAAATACTCTCTGAGATTCACAACATAAACTCAAAGCAGGAAATGCAGTCATTTGTTTCAAAGCTCGCCGATTAGCTCGGCGGGTTTTATTTTTTGCAATGAATTAAAATGATATATTGATTTTAAAAATTGAGTTCTATATAATATTTATTATAGTTATACATTTTTAGTATGCTAAACCATAATTTATATTAGTTTGGAGTGTGTAGAGTGGAGTGTGGAGTTTCGGGTCGCTACGCTCCGAATTTGTAATAATGCGTGTTGTTTGGATAAGTTTGTTTGCTGAATTTATGTTGATATAACGGTAACATTTAGTATTTCAGTGTAGGGAACAGTCTTGACTGTTCCGCAGGGTTACAGCTAACCTATGGGTAATCGGAACGGTCAAGACCGTTCCCTACATTAGTTAAAAATACAAAAATCAACACCTGCGGCAACGCCGCATATAAATTAATTCGGGCATTAAACTTTTAAAATATTGCAACCTATCCACTCGACCACAACTCCACTCTCCACACTCCAAATTCCACACTAAATTTTGGTTTAGATTGCTTAAAGTAATATTTATATTTATTAGCTAAAAGAAGGATTTACATATGAATATTCTTATCTGTCCCGTTTGCAAAAACGAGCTTTTCTTTGAAAATAAAACTGCAAAATGTGAAAACAATCACTGCTTTGACCTTGCGAAGGAGGGTTATGTTAACCTTCTGTCGGCTCATAAATCGGGCGACAACACAGGTGACAACAAGGAAATGGCAAAATCAAGGCGTGACTTTCTTGAAAAAGGCTTTTACTCTCCCCTTGCCGCTGCTGTAGGTGATTGCATTGAAAAATACACATCAGACGGTGACAGCGTGCTCGACATCTGCTGCGGCGAGGGATACTACACCTCGTATCTTACACAGAAATACAACCGTGATTTTTTCGGCTTTGACCTGTCTAAAAATATGGTAAGACTTGCCGCAAAGCGGCGCTGCGGTGCAAAATTTTTCGTTGCAAATATCGCATCAATTCCCGTAAAAAGCGGCTCGGTAAAGCTTGCTTTTCACCTTTTTGCACCGTTTCACAGCGCAGAATTTTCAAGAATTCTATGCGACGACGGCGTAATCGTTACTGCAATTCCGGGCAGGGAGCACCTTTTCGGTCTGAAAAAGGTGCTTTATGACAAGCCGTACTATAATGATGAAAAAGCTCCTGAAACGGAAAATCTTGAACTTATTGACAGAATAAGTGTTAAAAGCACGATAGAGCTTGACTCAAAGCAGGACATCAAAGCTCTGTTTCAGATGACTCCGTATTACTACCACACTCCAAGCGAAGGTATGAGCAGGCTTGATTTGCTCGATAAACTTACAACAGATATTGAATTTGTACTGCTTGTGTACAAAAAACCATAGTCAATTTATGACAAATTTCGTCATACTGATTGTTTAATTTTTACAAAATTGATTATAGCTTTCTTTTTTTATATTGATACATTGCGTTAATAATAGTATAATTATAAAAGGTAATATTTGTTACCTTATTCAGAAATTAACGGAGGACAACTATGAAAAAGAAATCAAACAGAATTATCAGCGTAATTCTTGCTGCTATGCTTGTTGTTACGAGTATCGTTACAAGCGGACTTATTACCACAAGCGCAGCAACAGGAGATACTGTCTACTGCGAAACAGACGGATTCGAACCGTACTGCTATATGTGGATTGACGGTAAAACCAACAACGGCTCCTGGCCCGGTGTTAAGATGACAAAGGTAGAGGATAACATCTATTCCTACACCCTTGACAATGACTATGTCAACATTATCTTTAACAACGGTAGTGACAGCAAAAAAACATAAGAAATGACGTATCCCGGCGACAAGCAGATTTACAACTTCACAACGGGCACTACGTCTGTGTATGAT
>CAMBNE010000301.1 GCA_945868935.1 uncultured Clostridia bacterium | reverse complement strand
GCTGTGGGACATACGGCAGTTGTTGCAGTTACACTGAAACCCTCAGGCACTTCACTGATATAGTCACGGTGGCTCATCCACGAAATTCCGCTTTCGGGAAGTCCTTTAAACAGAATATCATCTGTGTTGTATTTAGTTTCGGTCTTGCCGTACTCGCTTGATGAATTATCGGTGGCAGGAGTTACTACGCCGCCGAGCGAATAAGCCATAAGCTGGCAACCGTAGCAGATTCCGAGAATCGGGATTCCGAGCTTGAAAATTTCGGGTGTATAGTGCGGTGATGTTTCATCATAAACGCTGTTAGGACCGCCTGTAAAGATAATACCCTTGGGACCGATATCCTTGATTTTTTGTATATCAACTGTATAGGGCAGAATTTCACAGTAAACATTACATTCACGTACTCTGCGTGCAATCAGCTGATTGTACTGACCGCCAAAGTCAAGTACAATTACGGTTTCCTTATTACTCATATACTCTCATCTTCCTTTCTATTAACAAGCGGCTGTCTCAAAATTAGACACTTTGAGGCAGCCTCTTAAATATTATCTGTAAATTATATCGCTTCTTGCAGGACCGTTTGACACCATTGTAATCGGTACGCCGATTTCTTTTTCGGCAAATTCAATGTATTCACGACATTCCTTGGGAAGCTTGTCATATTCTGTAATTCCGGAGATTGAGCATTTCCAGCCCTTGAGCTTTTTGAGAATGGGTTTGCATCTCTTAAGCTTTGTTGTTGACGGGAAGTAGTCGATAACCTCGCCGTCAAGCTCGTAGCCGACGCATACGGGGATTTCGTCGAGATAACCGAGAACGTCAAGAACGGTGAATGCAACCTGTGTTGCACCCTGTACCATACAACCGTAGCGTGTTGCAACGAGGTCAAGCCAACCCATACGGCGTGGTCTGCCTGTTGTTGCGCCGAATTCGCCGCCGTCACCGCCGCGTTTGCGAAGCTCGTCTGCTTCTTCACCGAAGATTTCGGAAACAAACTCGCCTGCGCCTACTGCGCTTGAATAAGCTTTTACAACAGTTATTACGTCCTTGATTTCGTAGGGCGGAATACCTGCTCCGACAGCGCCGTAGCCTGCGATTGTGTTTGAAGAAGTAACCATCGGATAGATACCGAAATCGGTGTCCTTAAGTGAGCCGAGCTGACCTTCAAGAAGAATATTCTTTCCCTCTTTCAGCGCCTTATGAATAAAGGTGAAAGCGTCGCCTACATACGGAGCAAGAAGCTCCTTATACTCCATAAGCTTATCGAAAACTTCTTCTTCCGTAATAGGTTCTTTATGATAGAGGTTTGTAAGCGTTGCGTTTTTGATTTCAAGAGCGTGATGAATTTTCTCTTTGAGAGAATCAGGGTCATCGTACAGCTCGTTAATCTGGAAACCGATTTTAGAATATTTATCGGAGTAGAACGGAGCAATACCGCTTTTTGTTGAGCCGAAAGAATTTTTGCCGAGACGTTCTTCCTCGTAGCAGTCAAACGCAACGTGATAAGGCATTACAATCTGCGCTCTGTCGGAAATGATGACGTTCGGTTCGGGAACTCCTCTTTCTTTAAGATGAGCCATTTCCTTTACGAAATTTTCAACGCTGAAAGCAACGCCGTTGCCGATGATGTTTGTTATATTCTGATGAAAAACACCTGACGGTAACTGGTGAAGAGCGAATTTCCCGTAGTTATTTACGATTGTGTGACCTGCGTTTGCACCGCCCTGAAAGCGGATTACGATGTCACTGTCGTTGGCAAGAACGTCGGTGATTTTACCCTTACCCTCGTCGCCCCAGTTAGCGCCTACAATTGCTTTTACCATAGTTAAACTCCTTCTTGCAGCAGTATGTTACTGAAACTGCATATATGATACAAATTATTATACGTTAATTTCAGGCTTGTCGGACTCAATGTCCTTGTACTTTTCAAGTACGGGATTTACAAAGTCGTTTAAGAAATCCTCTGTCTGTTCCTTTGCTCTGCCTGTGTATTTTTCAGGCTGGAGAATGTTCTCAAGCTCTTCAAGAGTTACGCCGAATGCTTCGTCATTTGCGATACGCTCAAGAAGGTCGTTTTCTCCGCCCTCTTCTTTGATGACCTTTGAAGCAGCCATTGAATGAACACGGATTCTCTCGTGGAGCTGCTGACGGTCTGCGCCTCTCTTCTTTACGGCGTCCATCATTATATTTTCTGTAGCCATAAACGGAAGCTCTTTTCTTAAACGCTGTTCGATAACCTTTGGATATACCACAAGTCCGTCAGCCACGTTTGCATAGAGTGAAAGAATGCCGTCAACGGCAAGGAATGCCTCGGGAACGCTCAGGCGCTTGTTTGCAGAGTCGTCAAGAGTTCTTTCAAACCACTGTGTTGCAGTGGTAAAGTAGCCGTTTAATACGTCGCACATTACGTATCTTGAAAGCGAACCGATACGCTCGCTTCTCATAGGATTGCGCTTATATGCCATTGCAGATGAACCAATCTGATTCTTTTCAAACGGCTCTTCAACTTCCTTAAGATGCTGCAAAAGACGAATATCATTTGAGAATTTGGACGCACTCTGCGCAATACCTGCGAGTACATTTAAAAATTGTGAA
>CAMBNE010000300.1 GCA_945868935.1 uncultured Clostridia bacterium | reverse complement strand
AAAATCGAACAAAGAAAATCCTGTGGAGATGTATAAATCGAATTGACTACGGTAAATAATACTGCCACAAGTCACCGAGTGTTGAGGAAAGCGCACTGCAATCGGCAATTATGAATTCAATAATGGACACAGCAATGAAAAAACAGGATATAATGAAAATCCTGAAATTACACATAGGAATGGTTTTAAATAAAAGCGATACCATAGATAACAGTCTTGATATTAAAATGCGGATAGCAGAAATAGATGCTGAATTTACTGCAATGCTCAAAGCCGTATCAGCTGAAACTGCCGAAGATTTTGATGAAAACAGAGTAAAAGGACTGATGGAAGAAAAGTCGGAACAGCAACAAAGATTAAGTGAACTTGCTTCGGAAAAGGAAAAACACGAAAGTATACAGTCACGACTTGACTATATGTATCTTATCCTTGACGGACTTAAAAATCACCCGATAAATTATGATGACAGCATAGTCAGACATTTGCTCGAATGTGTAGTGGTAGAATCCAAAAACAAAATCAAGGTAGTTTTTAAAGACGGCTATGAAATTGAGCAAGAGATGTGATATTTTCAATCTATATGAATATGAAAAACATTAGTGTGAAAACACCATTAATATAAAGATAATAAATTTTGCATAGGTTCAACTCCACAAGCGGATCAAAGCACAAAACATCTTTTTTGTAGTCTGTAGACAGTCGAGTGCCTCGACATGCAAATCGCGTATCGGGGTATTTTTCTTTTTTTAAGCTGATTTCTTGCGCTGGAAGTGATAAATTTTTATAACCCGTTGACAGATAAGAACCGCAATTTTGATACAAAGCGTATCTAATTGCGGTTCATTTTTTGTGCCCGATTTTTTATCCTGACACTAAACTCCCAGACCGTTTCATTTTTCAAAATAAGCGTTTCATTTTATATAATCATAATATGATTTTTATTTTTTAAAACATAAAATTGACTTCGATAAGCAAAGAAGAACATAAATAATTTGTGCATCAGCTTTCTTGTTATTCAGATAACAGATCAAAAGTTTCGCCAATATCACCAACAATACAAATTGACTGCTCGATGATTTAGAGGGGACAAGAGTTTGTGCCGTACCGTGAGCTGATACAGGTAGAACAGACGGAGACGGTATTATTAGGAACTTTATACGGGCTATCCTCCGCAGAAAAGGCCGAGAACATCTACCACAAGGGACTTGCGAAGATGAAAGACAAACTGCAAAAGAAAGGGATATATCACCTATAAAGCACGAAAGGCGCCGCATTTCTGCGACGCCTTTTACATATTCCCTTTAAGCTTAATAATCGAGAACATTATTTCGTTAAGCTTCTGATATTTCTATAATCAGTCCATCGGGATCGGTAACTGTGAAATGAGCCGGCTTCGGCGGTTCAGATATAATATCGGACGTGTGATACCTCATAGCCTGTGCCTGTTCTTTCAATTCCGTCAGGGGCTTATCTGCTATAAAACTGAATACCATTCCGGTGGATGTCACTTTTTCAGTCTGCTCAAACTGTATCAGCTCCAGCATGGTGTCTCCCTGGCGGTCTGCTAAAAATACGATTTTCCCCTGCGGAGGATTCAGTTCCTTAATTGGTTTCAGGGAAAGCAATGAGCAATAGAAATTGAGCGATTTTTCTATATCCCTCACCATGATTGTAATATAATTCAGTTTCACGAACGCAACTCCTTTCTCGGTCGCATATTACCCTTGCAGAGCATTCTTCAAATATTCACGAATCGTTGTCGGCTTGCGTCCCAAAATCTGCGTCAGTGTAAACGCATTTCCGCAAAAGCTGTTTGCGTTGTAATGGCGGAACATAGTAAGAAGCGTTTGCCCTTGATAGCTGTCCGCAGTATTATGGCTCGCCTTCAAAAAATCATCATCGCTGATAAATGCACTTGTAATTTTGCGGCCTGTCAAATCCGACAGAATATTTTCCATATCGGTACGGGAGTATGCACCTTCGCTGGAAAATTCATAAGTGCCATAGGTATATTTGCCTGAAGCAATCATTTCAGCGGCTGCCTCAGCGTAGTCCTTCATATCCACATAACTCATCCTTGTTTGGTTAGAGGTATAGAATTTCTGTACAAAGGGTCCGCCGTTCTTGATAGACTTGACGGCGGGCGTGAGCATTTGCATAAACACGGTCGGCTGAATAATGATATATGGAACACCGGAATCCACCAAGGTCTTTTCAACCGCCTGCTTTCTTTTGTGATGGGGCATATCTGACAACAGAGAATGCATAACCGAGTGATAAATAAAGGTGATGTTACCTCTTTTTTTTTGCAATTTCAATTAAACTAGCTCCAATTTCATCCTCTTTGGGATTCGCTGTATTACAGATATAATATATCGTGTCAATTCCGTTTGTAGCCTTGACTGCGTCATCACGAGAGTTCAAGTCGCCGATGAAAACCTCGTTAGCACCCGACGCCAGCACAGCTTCTTTATTTTGTTCACTGTGAATCCATGCACGAGTGCTTATTCCCTTAGCAGACAGTGCTCGCAAAAGATGCGTACCCACCTGTCCGCCGGCACCGGTTACTAAAACCATTCTTCCTACCTCCTTCAAATTCTATCCACATGAATGGAAAGACT
>CAMBNE010000299.1 GCA_945868935.1 uncultured Clostridia bacterium | reverse complement strand
GTTACCTTGAGGTTTTTAACTTCATTAGTAAGGTCGAGGATTTTCTTTTCACGCTCACGTATTTCACGCAGGCGGATTTCCATTTCCTCTTTACGCACAGCGTCAATCTGTGCCTTAATCAGCGATTCACGGATTTTTTCAGGCTTAGCCTCCTCCTCGGCAATTCTTGCATTCTCCTCCTCGTACTTCTGCTGGAGAATGTTGCGCAAGCCGGGGTTGGTGGCAATTGACATCATAAAATGCTCAAAGCCCATTGCAAAATAAACATCCTGCTGAATCTGCTCGTCCATTTTGCCCTGATAATCTTCGCTTACAATCTCAAATCCCGTACGCTTATAGCTGTCAAGGAATGTCCAGAGCTCCATAGCCTTTTTGAAGTTAGGATTCTTCTTCAAAAGGTTAGTCTGTGTAATCGGCGGACGAACCTCGGGCTCTTTTGCAATTTCACGCATTAGCTGAGTATTCAAGAACTCGTTAAGAGTTGTGCGGATACGTCTGATACGGTCGAAGTCGGAAAGCTCGGAAACGTCGAGAACATCGAGGTCATCGGCAAGCTTGTCATGTGACTCGTTGATGTAATTGATTGAAAAATCAATCTTCTTATCGTTAAAATTGACGTGACGTTCCATCTGAATCCTGTTATAGCTGTCATTTGGCACGTCTTTCATCTTGGAATATTTGTCATCAACAAAGAGCAAAGCCTTGCGGATAAGCGTCATAAGAACACGATTTTCATAAATCGCAAAGCTTTCTTCACGTTCGGTTGTCAGAATCTTGTTGGGGGTAACCATACCGTCATCGTCAACCTTGGCAATGAAGTTTGTGTGCTGCGAGAGGTGCTTTACCGATTCAGGACCTACCTTGCGGGCAAGCTCAATACGAACAACATTTTCAACCTGTTTGATAAAACGTCTTTGCTCATCAATAGCTTTCTGAATATATGGCAGGGTTTCTTCGATTGCTACAACCCAGTCCATATCGATTACTTTTTCGTTAGTTTTACCGTCGAGAGAATCGTTGCCCTTGTCGCCGTCCTTAAAGCCTTCATTTATGTAATTGTAAGTAAAATCATTTTTCAGAAGCTCCTGCATATACATGTAGGCTCTGTAATATTTACTGAAATCAGCCATTGGGTGCTACTCCTCATCAAATTAAAGCACAACATTTATTGTTTTTAGACAATAATATCTGTCATCTGCAATTTTTATACTAACTAAAGGGCGAACAGAGTTCGCCCTTATATAGCCGGATTATACAAGCTTTTTGAGCATACGCAGATAATCTTTACATTCATTCATATTTTCTTCGCCGAAAAGCTCGTCGATATAAGCGCAAAGTCCGTCAATTTCATCACGAATATATGAAAGGTTGAGTGACTCAAACTTTCTGAATACCTTTCTTGCGAGAACATAGTCAAGACCGTCAATTTCGGTTCCGCCTGTACCAACGTAAGCAGGAACAAAGTCACGAAGCTGCTTAACAATACGGTTACCGAAAGCTATACGGAAATGCTCAATAACATAGTCATCAAGAAGTCCGATCTTTTTAATGTTTTCTTCTGAAACGACATATTTAGCTTTTGCTTCGTTCAGTATATCTTCAAAGTGTTTGTAGCTGATATTAATCGGCGGAGTGTCTTCTGCCTCAAAAGCAACACCCTTAGTATCAATGTTAATCGGCATAGCACGGTCATAAACCTTATCTGTAATTGCAAAGGTAGAGTCATCGTTGTTAGCTGTACCAATGTACCACATATTCGGCGGAATTTGCAACTGACCGTTTTTGATGTGCTTCGGGTCGGTAGGCCATGCGTTTGGAATGATGTCTACAATCCACTCGTCACGTGACGGCATTTCAAGGATTGAAAGCATTTCTGCAAAGTAATACTCAACACGTGCGATGTTCATTTCGTCGAGGATTACTGCGTAAATATTTTCATTGTAAGAAGCCTCGTACATAGCACGGAGAAGTTCGGTTTCGTTAAATTTCTTTGTAAATTCGTTGAAATAACCGAAAAGCTCTGTTCTGTCACGCCATGAAGGCTGAACAGAAGCGATGATAGACGGATTGTTAACAAACTTACCAAAGGCATAAGCAAGTGAAGTTTTACCAGTACCTGAAATACCCTGTAGGATAATAAGTCTTGTTGAAGCGAAAGAAGCAACAAAAAGTCTGATAAGTTTAATGTCATAGTAAAGACCAAGTCGCGAGCAAGCGAACAGACGGAACTTTTCGCAGAACTCGGGAAGTGTAATCTCATTATCATAAACCGGAGGTACGTAATCAGCCCAAAGCTCGTCGATTTCTGCAAGCTTGTAGAAACGTGTTTCGTTTGTATTTTCTTCTTCCTCACCGTTATTGAGAGCTTCAATTTCCTCGCCTGTGAGCTCAGCAATTTCGTTGGGGTTAAGACCGATTTGTGAAACCTTCATTGAAAGGATTTTGTCCTTTTCAAGGTTTAATCTCATTACCTCTTTATTAAGCGCCTGTACTTCCTTTACAAGGGAGTCAGTGTCTTTTCTTCTGCGGTGTGAACGGATAAACTTTTTTACGGCGACGATAATGAGCCATACAATAAGTCCAAGCACAGCAACAAGAAGCACTATGGCGAGAATTGCAATACCCCA
>CAMBNE010000298.1 GCA_945868935.1 uncultured Clostridia bacterium | reverse complement strand
AGCAGGGTCACGAGTGAAGGCAACACCTGTACCGCAGTCATCACCCATATTCCCGAATGCCATTGACTGTACGTTAACAGCAGTTCCCCATGAATAAGGAATATCGTTGTCACGGCGGTATACGTTAGCACGGGGGTTGTCCCATGAACGGAATACAGCCTTAACAGCGCCCATAAGCTGCTCTTTAGGATCGTCGGGGAAGTCCTGACCGATTTTAGCCTTGTATTCAGCCTTGAACTGTGAAGCAAGCTCCTTGAGGTCGTCAGCTGTAAGCTCAACGTCGAATGTAACGCCTCTTTCAGCCTTCATCTTGTCGATAAGCTCTTCAAAGTACTTCTTACCAACTTCCATAACTACGTCGGAATACATCTGAATAAATCTTCTGTAGCAGTCCCAAGCCCAACGGGGATTGCCTGATTTTTCAGCAATTACGTTTACAACTGTTTCGTTAAGACCGAGGTTGAGGATTGTATCCATCATACCGGGCATAGAAGCTCTTGCGCCGGAACGAACGGAAACGAGAAGGGGGTTTTCCTTATCGCCGAATTTTTTACCGGTGATTTCTTCCATCTTTTCGATGTACTCGTTAATCTGACCCTGAATTTCGTCATTGATTTCTCTGCCGTCCTCATAGTACTGAGTACAAGCTTCTGTTGTAATAGTGAAGCCCTGGGGAACGGGAAGTCCTAAACCTGTCATTTCTGCAAGGTTAGCACCCTTACCGCCGAGGAGCTCACGCATGTTAGCATTACCTTCTGTAAAAAGGTACACCCATTTTTTTGCCATTTTGGTAATCCTCCTATAAATAAATAGTATATACGGCTATAGCAAAGCATTACGCTCTGCCTGCAAGTATAAGCCTACAAGTTATTATAACAAAGAATAGCAAAAATAGCTACATTTTTTTGAAATTTTTTCTTATAAAAAACAGTTTAAAATTTTATTAATATTGTATAAATCGTTTAAAATATGCAGGAATATTGTTTTTTTGTAAAATTCACTTGAAATTTGTAATTTTTATGAGATAATATTAATATCTGTTGGTATGTTCGACGGATATGGTGTTATACAATATATAATTCAGGCTTTATGCCGTATAATAATGAGGTACAAAATGGGTAATTGTGCAATTATTCTTGCCGGCGGCGAGGGCAAGAGAATGAAGTCCGACAAACCTAAGACTCTCTCAGAGGTTCTCGGAAAGCCTATGCTTATGTGGGTTATTTCCGCACTCAGAAATGCCGGAATTGACGACATATGCGTTGTAAAGGGCTTTAAGAAAGAATGTATCGAGGAGTTTCTTTCTACTCTTGATTTTGAAGTTGAAAGCGTTTTTCAGGCTGAACGCCTCGGCACGGGTCACGCCGTTATGATGGCAAAGGATTTTCTTAATAATCACAGCGAAAATGTTGTTATTTTAAATGGCGACGCTCCGTTTATGTCGAGCGACACAATCAGAAAGTCGCTTGCTCAGCACACAGACAGCGGCTGTGCCGCTACGGTAATTTCCGCAAAGGTTGACGACCCGACAGGCTACGGACGAATTGTCCGTGACGAAAGCGGTCAGCTAAAGGCAATTGTTGAGCAGAAGGACGCTGACGAGGAAACACTCAGAATCAACGAGGTTAACTCGGGCGGCTTCTGGTTTGACTGCGAGCTTCTTCTGTCGGTGCTTGACAGAATCAAGTCCGACAACAAGGCAAAGGAATATTATCTTCCCGATGCGATAAAACTTCTTCTGTCTGACGGCAGAAAAGTGGGCGCATACACGGCAGAGTGCAGTGACACAGTTCTCGGTGCAAACGACCCCGCTCAGCTTGAGGAACTTAACGAAATTGCAAAAGCAAGGGGTTATTCCTGCTAAACAGTTAATCATTCATTTATCATAAATAATTCGCAAATTATATGCAAAGGAGTTATTACAATGAATTTTCACGGTAAGGACATCAAAATTTTCACCGGCAGTTCAAATGTTGACGTAGCTCAGGGTATTGCAGGCTGTCTTGGTCTGCCGCTCGGCAAAAGCGACTGCACACAGTTTTCAGACGGCGAAATTGCTGTTTCGCTTCACGAGTCTGTTCGTGGCAGCGACTGCTTTATTGTTCAGTCAACCTGCACACCCGTTAACGACAATCTTATGGAAATGCTCATTATGATTGACGCTATGAAGCGTGCGTCTGCCGCAAGGATTACAGCCGTTATGCCCTACTTCGGCTATGCAAGACAGGACAGAAAAGCCAAGGCAAGAGATCCGATTTCGGCAAAGCTTTGCGCTGACATCATCACAAGCGCAGGTGCTGACCGTGTGCTCACAATGGACTTGCACGCAAATCAGATTCAGGGCTTTTTCAACATTCCCGTTGACCACCTTCAGGGCGCAACTCTCCTTGCAAACCATATGAGAGAGAAAATCGGCGGCAACACAGAGGATTATATTGTAGTATCTCCCGACCTCGGTTCGGTTACACGTTCAAGAAACTTTGCCGCTAAAATCGGCACAGGTCTTGCAATCATCGACAAGCGCAGACCCAAACCAAACGTTTGTGAGGTTATGAACATCATCGGTGACGCAAGAGGCAAAAAGGTTATCCTCGTTGACGATATGATCGACACAGCAGGCACACTCTGCAACG
>CAMBNE010000297.1 GCA_945868935.1 uncultured Clostridia bacterium | reverse complement strand
CAGAAATCGGAGCTGATTCTCTGTATTTTACTTCAATAAGCATATGCTTAATATTCGGATACTCAACTACGATGTCAATTTCTTTATCTTTTCGCCCTCCCCTGTAGTAGCCAACGGCGGTTGATTTTTGATAATAAAAAGCAGCAATATGTTTAAAAACAGCTGTTTCAACAATCTTGCCCATTTCATCAGGATTTGTAAGCATATCATCGTCCATCAATACGGCATTTCTTATTGCTGCGTCTGCGATATATATTTTGGGCTTTGCTTTCAGAACCTTTTTCCCGGACATATCAATTGGCCAACTTTGATAAATCAGATTTGCACTTTCCAGATACCTGATATAGTTTTCTACTGTAGGGCGTGACACACCGTTAAGTTCTTTGGATAAATTTTCTATCGATACAATTTCTGAAGAAACATTGCAAAGATATAAGAAAATTCTTTCAAGTTCGGTTGAGTTACGTATGTTATAAAGCGATGGTAAATCACGTTTTAATACCTTATCAACAACGTCTTCTCGCATAACCTGTTGTGCAAAAATATCATCATCAGATAGTGCCAGTTCAGGGAATCCTCCGATTTGTAAATACCTGTTAAAATGCTTTTGAATATCAGAAAGCTTTAGCATTACTTCGGTTTGTTCCTGTCTGCTCATATTCAAGAAAGACGTTACTTTCAGCGTAGGAGGAAGCTCAGGTTGTTTAATATTAAGAAGTTGGCAGTATTCATAAAATGACATCGTAGGAACGCTGATGACAGACCATCTTCCTGCACCGCTTTCAGCGCTTCCCTTAATCAAAGCCGGACTTGCCGAACCGGTTGCAACGATATTAGTTTCAGGTTTCATATCATAAATTGTTTTCAGCCACCTGTCCCAATCTGAAGCATATTGTATTTCGTCAAAGAAGTAATACACGTCGTCATCGGCGTAAATATTTTCGTGATAACACTCCAGAATTTCGTTAAAAGCACTTAATTTAAGCATTGGGTGGTCTAAGGATATAAAAACAATTTTTTTCGGAGATACACCTTCTTTTAATAACTCATCTATCATTTGGTACTGAATTGTTGTTTTGCCGACTCTTCGAGTGCCGGTCAGAATTACTGTTCTCTTAATATTTTGATTTTTCAATCTGCTCATTGCTTCGTAAAAAGCAAATCTTTTATATGATTTTGTAAGTGTGGGATTTGTAGTTCCTGTTTTCCACCAAGGGTTATAAGCGTTCAATACTTTTAATATACTTTCTTTGGTTGTCAAAGACATACTCTCACCTCTTTTACAATAATTATAACTATACTTTGAATAATTGTCAACAATAATTCAAAGTAAATTTTAAATTATTACTCATAAAATTAAAACTGTACTTTTATTATATTCAACTTATAGAATAATATCCGTGAAGTATGTGTGTTAAGGGAATAAATACAGCAAACCGTATCAAATTACCAATAATTTAATACGGTTTGCTTCAAAGACAGAAAATTATTTATCGGTTTATCTACAGTATTGTGTGTATAAGAAATTAGTATTGAATTACCTGCGTTGCTAAGTCACTTAAAAAATGTAATTTACCGCAATTACTACTGCGCTGATTGAAAGCAATACAATTCCCGTAACTCTGTTAAGCGTTTTCGGCTTAGCCTTGTTTGCGATTACTGCGGCAATTCTTGCCCAGATAAGCGTAAATATCATACACAGAATAAGCGTTGCAAGGTCGGGAATTTCACCGATTGAAAAGTGACTGACCGCACCCGTAAGCGCCGTAAACGTCATAATAAATACGCTTGTGCCGACTGCCGTTTTAAGCTCGTAGCCGAGAAAGCTTGTCAGCACCAGAAGCAACATCATTCCGCCGCCTGCGCCGACAAATCCGCAGATAAAGCCAATCAGCACACCGCCGATTACCGACTTGATAATGCGTGTCTTTTTCGGCACGCTTTCCATAGTTTCCTTGGTAGTCATAACAGGCTTAACGATGAATTTAACTCCCAACAGCAACGTCATAAACACGCTGAAATTACCCATAACCGTGTTCGGAAGAAGGCTTGAAACCCAGCTTCCGACAAGCGTGAACACAAGCACGCAGGCCATCATCAGCAAGCCGTTTTTAATGTCGAGATTCTTGTTCTTTTTGTAGGTGTATGCGCTCACAGCACTCGCCAGCACGTCGCTTGCAAGACCTACTCCGACAGCAGTATAGGCAGGAATACCGAGAAAAGTTATAAGCAGAGGACTGACGATTGCCGCCGCACTCATTCCTGCAAAGCCCGTACCGATGCCTGCTCCTGCGCCTGCAACAAAGCACACAAGAATTTTAATAAGAAGTTCTATTATAAACACACCCTTTTTAATTACATACAAATAAACTGTAGCACATAATAAGGTGCGTGTCAATAAACAGCTTTTTTCTTATGTTTAAGATGGGGTAAATAAGTTTATACAAAGAAGAATAAGGCTGATGCCGTACCCTTTCGAATCCTGTTATGCTCCAATACGAAAATAACTATGTTTTATATAGCGAAATCTGACGCGAGCATCTGACACAAAATAAAGAAGAATGCCCCGAACGCGATTTGCGTGTCGAGGCACTCGACTGGAGCTGAAGAAGGGACTTGAACCCTCGACCTAC
>CAMBNE010000296.1 GCA_945868935.1 uncultured Clostridia bacterium | reverse complement strand
TTTAGGACTTCCCCAGCCCGAAGAAATGGACGGCACAAGCCTTATTAAATAAGTAAATTTTACTTTATCTCCCCTCACGAAGTGATGCTTTGTGAGGGGGTTTTAATTTTTAATATAAACTGAAAACAGTTGATGATTTTACAAATTTGGTGTAAAATAAATACAGTTATCCATACACTCGTGGGTGTATGATGAATTATTCAATCAGAAATTAAAGGGTTTAGTATGTTTAAATTGCGGAGATTTTTAAAGGACTACAAAAAAGAATGTATTATCGGGCCGCTTTGCAAGCTGTTTGAAGCTATACTCGAGCTGTTTGTGCCGCTTGTTATGGCTAATATCATTGACGTCGGAGTAAAAAACAGCGACGGCGGCTATGTGCTGAAAATGGGCGGAGTTATGGTTCTGCTCGGTGTTGTCGGACTTTTGAGTGCACTGGTTTGCCAGTACCTTGCGTCAAGGGCTTCGCAGGGTGTTGGAACAAAAATCCGCAGAGAGCTTTTCTCCCACATTAACTCGCTCTCTCACGCTGAGCTTGACAAGCTTGGCACTCCCTCGCTTATTACACGAATTACAAACGACGTAAATCAGGTTCAGCAAAGCGTTGCTATGGGAATACGCCTGCTTACACGTGCGCCGTTTATTGTAATCGGTGCGCTGATTATGTCAATGACAATCAACCTGCAAATGTCGATTATATTCTTCATAGCCGCAGTGCTTATCGGAATTACGCTCTATCTTGTTATGACAAAGAGTATTCCGATTTACTCGGCTATTCAGAAAAAGCTTGACAGAATCGGACTTATTTCACGTGAGAATCTATCGGGCAACCGTGTTATCCGTGCGTTTTCAAAGCAGAAAAGCGAGGAGGAACGTATTGACAACGCAACGGAGGAGCTTGCAAAAACGTCTATCAGAGTGAGCCGACTTTCTGCGCTTTTGAGTCCGGTTACCTATGCCGTAACCGACATTGCAATTATTGCTATTATCTGGTTCGGTGCAATCAACGTAAACAACGGCACGGGTATGCTTTCGGGCGATATTATTGCGCTTATCAACTATATGACGCAGATTCTGCTTGCTATGATTGTTGTTGCAAACCTTGTAATTCTGCTTACAAAGGCAAGTGCAAGCGCACAGAGAATTAATGAAGTTTTTGAAACACAGCCGAGTGTTGTTGAAAAAAATCACGATGAAATCACCGTTAGCAAAAGCAATTCAACACCGAAGGTTGAATTTGACGACGTTACGTTTTCCTACGGCGACGGTGACGACGAATTAAGCGACATAAGCTTTAAAATCATGCGTGGGCAGACCGTCGGCATAATCGGCGGTACCGGATGCGGAAAAAGTACACTTATTAACCTTATCCCCCATTACTATGATGTAAAAAGCGGCAGCGTCAGTGTTGACGGAGTTAATGTCAAGGACTATCCGTTTGTTCAGCTCCGCTCTCAAATCGGCATTGTACCTCAGCAGTCGATTCTTTTCAGCGGCACTATCAGGGAAAATATGAAGTGGCAGAACAAGGACGCAACCGACGAGGATATTATTTCTGCGCTGAAAACTGCACAGGCTTACGAATTTGTGTCAAAGCTTGAAAAAGGCCTTGACAGCCACGTTGAACAGGGCGGCAAGAATTTCAGCGGCGGTCAGCGGCAAAGGCTGTGCATTGCGAGGGCAATTGTGGGAAATCCCGAACTGCTTATCCTTGACGACAGCTTTTCGGCTCTTGACATTGCAACTGACGCGACTTTAAGAAAAGCACTTAAACAGAGCACAAGTGATATGACGGTAATTATTGTAACGCAGAGATGTTCAACGATTAAAAATGCAGACCTGATTCTTGTGCTTGACGACGGCAGACTTGTCGAAAAAGGCACGCACGATGAGCTGTTTGAAAATTGTGAAACCTACCGTGAAATCTGCCTTTCACAGCTAAAAGAAACGGAGGCAAAGTGATGAAAAACAAGTCGGTCGTTTCAAAAATTCTCAAAAAAATAAAGCCGTATTACGGCTACCTTCTGCTTGCTCTTTTGAGCGCAGTTATTAGCGTTTCGCTTACACTCTACATTCCAGTACTAACGGGACAGGCTGTTGATAATATCATTGACGCAGGCAAGGTAAACTTTGAAAACATTCTGCAAATTCTGATTTATATTGCTGTCGGTATCGTCGGTGTAACGGTTTTTCAGTGGATTATGAACTACTTTACGAACATTATCAGCTACAAGACGGTCAGGGATTTGCGCAGAGAGATTTTCGATAAATTCAACAGCGTTCCTCTCTCCTACATTGACAGCCACCCTCACGGCGATTTAATCAGCCGTGTAATCAACGATGTTGACGCTGTCGGTGACGGACTGACGCAGATGTTCTTACAGCTCTTTTCGGGCATTGTTACGATTATCGGCACGTTGATTTTTATGCTGATGATTGACTGGAGAATTGCGCTTGCGGTCGTAGTTCTCACTCCGCTGTCGCTCTTTGTTGCGGCGTTTATCGGCAAGCTGTCGCACAAGCGTTTCAGCGAACAACAGCTTTTACAGGGTGAAATCTCATCATATGTTGAGGAGCACGTCGGCAATCAGCGGATTGTCAAGGCTTTTTCGTATGAAAACAGAGCGATTGAGGA
>CAMBNE010000295.1 GCA_945868935.1 uncultured Clostridia bacterium | reverse complement strand
ACTCGATGCAGTCGTTTGCGATTGTAAGTGCTGACGTTGACGAAAAAGGTAAGTGGAAATGGACTTATGTTGTCGGAGATACAGAACAGTACGGCTCAAAATACACCTTCGGTATTGACCCCGAAAGAACAAGAGCAGGTGCGGCTACGCTTATGGTGTACGGCGACTACCTCTACATCGGCGAATACAATGATGAAGAAATTGCAATTGAGGACATTATGTTCAAGAAAAACTGCAACTTCATTAACGCAAATTTAAAGCAGTCGGTTAATCTTTACCGTATGGACAAAGACGAGAACATTGAGCTTGTTGTTGGTGATGCTGATGAAATGTTCCCCGAAGGAAGCCTTTCGGGCTACGGCTCAGGCTTTGGCAGAAATGAAAACCAGTACATCTGGAGAATGCAGGTTTATGATGGCAAGCTGTATGTAGGCACATTTGACACAAGCAGTCTGCTTGAACCGATTGGTCAGTTTACTAACGGAGATTTGCTCGAAATGAGTCCCGAAGAATGGGAAAGCCAGCTTGCATATCTTCAGGAGCTTATTAACATAATGGAGAGCAAAAAAGAAACTCCCTCAGAAGTAATTACTGCAGCAGACCTTGACAGAAGTCTGACGAGCGAACAGAAAAAGAGTGTTGTAAAGCTTGGTAACGATGAAGATGCAATTGAAAATATTGACAGGCAGGAAATCAGCGAGGCTATTGACATAAATGCAAAGCTTGACGAGCTTAAAAATATGATTGATGATAACGTGAGTCAGGAATTTCTTGATAAATACACCGAGATTTTCAATCAGTTGCAGGCTCTTTATCCTGAATTGCCCTCAATCGTAAAGGACGCATACAGCGACATAATTACAAAGGAAATGCTTGAAAATATCAGTTCATTTGTTCTCTGCGGTGCATATATGAGCAGTGCAGAAAGAGGTTTTGACCTTTACATAATTGACGAGGACAGCAACGTTGAAACCGTCACAACAAACGGCTTTGGCGACCCGTACAATCACGGCTGTCGTGTCTTCGCTGTTACCGACTCGGGACTTACAATCGGTACGGCTAATCCGTTCTACGGAACTCAGGTTTGGTCACTTGAAAGTGTTCCATATGACAAATATGACGTAAACCGTGACGGAACAGTCAATGTTACGGATTGCACCTTTATTCAGAAATATTCAGCCGAGATTATCACTGTTCCCGAAGGATTTGAAGAATATGCAGACTTAAACGGTGACGGCGTTGTCAATGTACTGGATTCAACACTTATTCAGGAATACCTTGTAAATAATTAATCGGAAAATAAATAGTACTAAAGGCTGCGGAGTTTTGTGCTCCGCAGCCTTTGCTTTAATTTATTTGATTGTCCGATATTTGCTTGCTGAATATACAGCCGCAATAGTTCTGCCTGTAAAGTTCATATTTCTTCGACAGAATGATAGAGCGTTTGTATCCCTCTTTCTTCTTAAAGTCGCTGAACAGCCACTTTACACCGTACTTCTGCCCTGTTTCTTCTCCGATTGTATTGATAAGCTGAGCATTTTTCAGCGGACTTATTGTAAGCGTTGTCGCAAAATAGTCACAGCCGAGCTTTACAGCCTCTTTAGCCGAGGCTTCAAGCCGTAATCTGAAACACTTTTCACAGCGTATTCCACCCTCAGGCTCTTTTTCAAGACCCTTTACAGCGGTGTAAAAATCATTGGGGGTATATTCGCCGTCGACGATATTTACGGGATTTTTAAATTTCATTAAAGAAATAAGCCTTTTTTCTTCACGCAATCTATACTCATATTCTTCTTTTATAGAAATATTTGGATTGAAATAGAAAACTGTAATCTCAAAAAAATCAGAAAGATATTCAAGGCAGTAGCTTGAACACGGTGCACAGCAAGCGTGAAGCAACAGCTTGGGCACTACGCCGTTCTTTGAATTTTCTTCAATGATTCCGTCAAGTAATTTCTGATAGTTTATCTTATTCATTGCAACCGATAATGTAATCAAAAAGTTCTTCGGGAGTAGCGGCAACAAATGGTGCTCCTGTACTTAAAAGCTCCTCTCTGCCCCTGAAGCCCCACTCTACTCCTGCCATTTTTACGCCTGAGTTTTGTGCAGTATATACGTCAACGTCGCTGTCACCGATATAAATACATTCTTCTTTAGTAATACCGTGCTTTTCAAGAATTGCAAGCAGTGCTTCACCGTCAGGCTTGATTTTGTACTCAGGCTTTTTGCCCCAGGCTTCGGCAAAAGTGTGGTCGGGATAAACCTTTTTTAGAATTCTGCCGACAAATTCATCGGGCTTATTTGAAAGTACGGCTGTTTTTATGCCCTTTTCATCAAGCTTTTTAAGCAACTCGGCACAGCCGTCATATGAGCAGGTGTTGTCGTTACAATGAATTTTGTACTCGTTGTTAAAAATTTCACGAACAATGCTGAGCTTTTCTTCATCTTCGGAAAAACTGCCCATTGCACGCTTTATCATAATCTCTCTGCCGTTGCCGACATATTGATTATAATTTTCAACAGGCTTTTCTTCAAGACCTGCCTTCTTAAGTCCTTTGTTCACGCTCTGCGCAAGGTCGGTAAGTGAATTTACAAGTGTACCGTCAAGGTCAAAAACAGCAATTTTAATCATAAAAAATCA
>CAMBNE010000294.1 GCA_945868935.1 uncultured Clostridia bacterium | reverse complement strand
AAATTGCATTGTAGTCGCTTGAGCAGTGGTTTGCAACAACGTCAACAATAATATGTATTCCGTATTCTTTTGCCTCACTGCAAAGCGCTTTGAATTCTTCGAGCGTTCCGAGCTGATAGTTGCCGATTGTATAGAGTGTGGGCTGATAGTGATAGTACCACTTTCCGTTGCCCATAAGCTCCATACCGCCGTTGTCACCGACCTTACATTCGTTAATAGGTGAGGTCTGAACAGACGTATAGCCTGCCTCGGCAATTTTAGGAAGATTTTCCTTGATGGTGTTAAAGCTCCAGCACCATGCGTGAAGTATTACACCGTCGCTGATTTTTTCCGTAAGTCCGTACGGATTTGATTGTGTTGTTGATGCGCTTGTCTGCACTGACTCGGTTTCGGCGGCTGAAGTTGAAAATGAAAGTGCCGAAAAAGCCATCAAAGCCGATAACGCAACAGACATCGTTCTTTTGAATAATTTTTTCACGTTGAAAACTCCTTTCTATAATAGTATAAAAAATTAGTAAAATTTAGTCAATGGTATTTTAAAATAAAATAAAAATCACCCTGAAAAACA
This sequence comes from uncultured Clostridia bacterium, assembly GCA_945868935.1. Classification (GTDB taxonomy): domain Bacteria; phylum Bacillota; class Clostridia; order Oscillospirales; family Acutalibacteraceae; genus Ruminococcoides. The sequence continues at coordinate 2,079 of CAMBNE010000294.1, read as the reverse complement.
GAGTGATTTTTCTGAATAAGAATTATATTTTTAATTAACGTCGGTTGCATCAACGTTAATCATCTTATTATTCTTACGGCTTTTGGAATAATGACTGAACAAACCGATAATCGAAAGACCGGAAATACCCTCATAAATCATTATAATTCCTAAAAGGAAAATTAAGAAGTCACCGAAAAAGCTCGGGAAGAAGATTGTGCATAAACCGAGGATTATTACCGAAACAGAAACAGCGGTGCATATCCACCAGTATCTCATTCCCAACGCTTTAAGCTGAAATGAATGTTTGATATCCATAAGGCTGTCTATAATGATTATAATTCCTATGGTAACAAAAATTATATCTACGATTATACTCGGAGAAAACAGCGTGAATATTCCGAAAGCAGTAGCAAGTACACCGATAATAAGTTCAAAATACAATACGTATTCCTTGTTTATGAAAAACGAGATTATGTTAAAAAGACCGTAAACCGTCAGCACAATTCCAAGTGTGTAGCAAAGCACACTGCTGATTGATGAGGGAAACAGCATCATAATAAAGCCTAATACAAGATAGGCAAGAGATGCAATAATTGCTGTGCTTGCGGCACTTTTTTCCTTATTAAAAATATTCTTTTTTCTTGTTGATTTATTATCCATAATTATCGCCTCAGTCTATTCGTTTGTCGCAGAAATCACACATTGTCATTCCAAGCTTTTCATAGCTCAGATTTGGCAGATATTCTTCTGTCTGTGTTATGCACTTCGGATTTGAGCACCTTTGCTCAATAACCTTTGTTTCTCTTGTTGCAATCGTAAAATCTTCGTCCTGCAAAAGCATAAGAATAAGAGCCATTCTGCCGTACATTCCGTACTGAGCCTGCTTAAAGTACAGAGCTCTCGGGTCGTCGTCAATGTCAACCGTAATTTCGTTTACTCTCGGCAGGGGATGCAGAATAATCATATCATCCTTTGCTCGGTCAAGCTTTTCTCTGTCGAGAACAAAAACGTTCTTTTGTGCCTCGTATTCTTCATCATTTTTAAATCGCTCACGCTGGATTCTTGTCATATATAGCACATCAAGGTCAGCGATTGCGTCGGCAAGGCTGTGAGAAATTTCATACTTACAGCCGTTCTTTTCGAGAATGTCAATAATATAAAGGGGAACGCTTAATTCTTTTGTAGAAATAAGCACAAAAGAATTATTTTCATATTTTGCGAGTGTTTTAATCAGCGAATGAACAGTTCTGCCGTTTAACAAGTCACCGCATACACCGATTTTCAGATTGTCAAGTCTGCCTTTTTCACAGCTTAAGGTTACGATATCTGTCAGCGTCTGGGTAGGGTGTAGGTGACCGCCGTCGCCGCAGTTAATAACAGGAACATCGGCATACAGAGATGACGCCATAGCCGTACCCTCAACAGGGTGCCTTATTGCAATTATATCAGCATAACCGCTTATGATTTTAATTGTATCTTTCAAGCTTTCGCCCTTTGCAACCGAAGAATTCATCGGATTGTCAAATCCGATAGTACGTCCGCCAAGCTTAAGCATAGCCGTCTGAAAAGACATCTGAGTTCTTGTGCTCGGCTCATAGAACAGCGTTGCAAGGATTTTTCCGTCACAGGCGTGTCTGTAATCGGCAGGGCTCTGCATAATTTTTTTAGCTTTTCTTATGATTTTGTCAATCTGCTCGGGTGACATAGACTCAAGGTCAATCAAGTTTTTGTTAGTCATAAAACCACAGCTTTCATTGATTTTTTTCATTTTACCAAAAATAAGCACAATTTTAATATATTTAAAAGAAAAATGAAAGATAAATATGTGAAATAAGATAGTCTTTGTATAAAAGCAAAATCAGGATTCCGATTTAGAAGTAAACAATCAGTGTATCAGCGTAAATATTATTTGTATTGATTTATTTGTCAAAGTAAACTTCACAAGCGAATCGACTTCACTCACGAAGTGAACTTATCGTGCTGCAAGGCACATTTAACTAAAAATCCCCGATTTTGTTCAAAAAACAAAATCGGGGATTTTCTGGTGCCGGTGGCGGGACTCGAACCCGCACGATGTCGCCATCAACGGATTTTGAG
>CAMBNE010000293.1 GCA_945868935.1 uncultured Clostridia bacterium | reverse complement strand
ACACGGCAACATAATACCGCATACTAATTTTTCATTTTACATTATATCCTATCTTGAATAAAAGTACAAGAAAAAAGCTATGCATTTTTTCAAATTTGAACAGTTTATATATTTATTATAGTAAATAATAAAATATATTGTAAAATTGTAAGGTCGTTTTTTATTAAAAAACTAAGAATTATTCCAAAAAAGGAATAATTGTAAAATTTAAATCGGTTTTCCGTTTACAATCGGGCTTGCAAGGAGCTTTTTTACCTCGATTTCAGTGAGGTCACGCCAGTCGCCCTGCTTGAGCATACCCATTTTTACACAACCGATTTGCGTGCGTTTCAGTCTTGCAACTTCAAGTCCGACTGCATCGCACATTCTGCGGATTTCACGGTTTTTGCCCTCGTGAAGCATCATTTCAAGAACGACTCTGCCCTGCTCCTTGTGCAGAACATGCACTCTTGCAGGCGCAGTCTTTTTGCCGTCAAGCTCAACGCCTGTTTCAAGCTTTATGAGCTGTTCCTCGTCAATTGACGGGCGCACAGTTACACGGTAGATTTTATAAACTCCGTTTTTCGGGTGCATTACCTTGTTTGCAAATTCACCGTCGTTTGTCAGCACAAGCATACCCTCGGAGTCCTTGTCGAGTCTGCCGATGGGATAAACCCTCTCGCCTACGTCCTTTACAAGCTCGGCAACGCATTTTCTGCCTCGGTCATCACTCATTGTGGTGATAAAACCTCTGGGCTTGTTGAGCATAATATAGCGGTAATGCGCCTTGGGCATAACAAGCCTTTTGCCCTTTACAAAGACCTTGTCGGCGGCTGTTACCTTGTCGCCGAGAATTGCAGTTTTGCCGTTTATCTTGACGTGACCGCCCAGAATAAGCTCCTCTGCTTTTCTTCTTGAAGCAACACCGCATTGTGATATGAACTTCTGAAGTCTTATAGGTTCGTTTTTAGCCATATGTAAACTAATCCTTTATCATTGTAAAAATATTTTTATTTTCCTTTTTAGAATTAACACTATCAACAGCGACTAATTTGGTTTCTTCAATGGTTTTGCCGTTCAGCGTATATTCAATCCTGCCGACATTGTCGCCCTGCTTAATCGGCGTATATAGAAAGCTGTCAAGGTAAACCTTTCTTTCTATTTTATCCTTATCGTCTGACGAAACGACGATTGAAACAGTCTTTTCGCCCGTTACGGTTATGCTGTCGCTATCTCCGCCGACACAGGGAACATCGGCAAAAAACGAGGTATCATCAGACGTGTAGCAGGAATACTTTTCAAAGCCGTAGTTATAGAGCGAAATGTGGTCGTTCCAGTCGTTTCTGTCATTCAGGGTAACGCATATGAGCGTTAAGCCGTCTTTTTTTGCCGCCGAAACAAGGCATCTGCCTGCTGACATTGTGTAGCCTGTCTTGCCGCCAATGCAGTATTCATACAGGGATAACAAGCGGTTGTGATTTGAATAGGTTGTTTTCTTCGAGCTCGGCTCAATAAATTCAACAGTTGCGCTCTTTTGTGACGTAAGCTTTGCAAAATCCTCGTTTTCAAGGGCGTAGGACATAAGCAAAGCCATATCGTAGGCGGTTGAGTAGTGGTTATCGTCATCAAGTCCGCTCGGCGTTACAAAGTGGGTGTTCTTCATTCCTATCTGGCTTGCTCTTTTATTCATTTTATCGGCGAATTTTTCGGTACTTCCCGAAATTGTCAGTGCTGCGGCGTTTGCCGCATCGTTGCCCGACGCCATCATCATACCTGCCGCAAGGTCTTTTAGCGTTACAACGTCACCGACCTTGAGGTACATTGAACTGCCCTCGGCAGTCATCTTTTCGGTGAATTTTACTTTTTTGTTCTTCGACGACGCCTCCTCAAGCGCAAGGAGTGAGGTCATAATCTTTGTTGTGCTGGCAGGCTTCATCTTTTTATTTTCATTTTTTGAACTGATAATTTGTCCGTTATCGGCGCAGTAAAGCACATAGGCCTCTGCCGAAACATTTATTTCTGCCTTTTCATCTGCCTTAACCGAAATAGAAAACGAAAACACAAAAAGCACCGACAGCACCACTGAAACAATCCTTTTCATAAACACACCTCCTGCATATTTTTATGCCGAAGGAAGGTGTGTTATTACACTACAAATCAGAGGTCGGTATCGTCCATTGTGATTTCAGAAAAATCATCATCGGATTTTGAAGTCTTTTTCTTATCGTCCTTTTTGAAGATTTCCTTTACCTTGTCGATAACCTCGGGAATCATTCCGACAAGACGGTCGGGTGTACCCTCAAACTTATCTACGGGAATCAACTTTACATCGCCCTTGTAAACTGTGAGAAATGCAACAGGCTGAATTGTTACGCCTGCGCCGCTGCCGCCGCCGAAGCAGTCCTTGTTTTCCTTTTTTGTAGGAAGGTCGGAACCGCCCGAAGCAAAGCCGTAGCTTACCTTTGAAACGGGAATGATTAATGTGCCGTCGGGTGAAACAATAGGCTCGCCTACGATGGTGTTGACATCAATCATTTCCTTGATTTTATTCATTGTTGTGTCCATAAGGTTTCCAATCGGATGTTCCATAATCATTCTCCTTAACATAAAATTTTATTTCGTGCGTAGGGAACGGTCTTGACCGTTCCGAGTCGGTTAAGAGTTGGCTTGTAAATCAGC
>CAMBNE010000292.1 GCA_945868935.1 uncultured Clostridia bacterium | reverse complement strand
CGTAATTAGTATGCTCAATTACGAGATTATATAATTCTGCAAGAGAATAATCACCGCTTTGCTCGGCTTCAATCAAGCCGTCAATTAGATTGACAAAGGCTTTCAGCTTTGATGCGGCACGTGATAGCTGTGGATAGCTGTCAGCATCCTTGATTACAGTGTAAATGCTCTCACCCAAGCCCGATGCGATTTCGGCGGCGTGTGAAACGGTTGTTGCGCCGATTGAACGCTTCGGCACATTTATTATACGGCTTAATCTTACGTCGTCGTGCGGATTGTTGATAACCTGAAGATAAGCCACCATATCACGGATTTCTTCACGGTCATAGAATCGGTGACCGCCGATTACTCTGTGCGGTATTCCGCTGCGTGAGAGAGCCTGCTCAACGGCGTTTGACTGAGCGTTCATTCTGTAAAGCACTGCGTAGTCGGAGAACTTTCTGCCGTTTGCAACTCCGTCAAGAATAGTCTTTGCAATAAAAGATGCCTCGTCACGTTCGGTTTCAGAGGTGTGCACCTCAATCTTCTCTCCCTCGCCGTTTTCTGTCCAAAGGGTTTTGCCCTTTCTCATTGTGTTGTTCGAGATAACCTCGTTTGCGGCGTTGAGAATATTCTGCGTACTGCGGTAATTCTGTTCAAGGCGGATAATCTGTGCACCCTTGAAGGTGTTTTCAAAGGAGAGGATATTTTCAATCGTAGCTCCTCTGAATTTATAGATACTCTGGTCGTCGTCACCGACAACGCAGATGTTGCCGTATTTTTCGGCAAGCATACTTACAAACTTGTACTGCACCTTGTTGGTATCCTGATACTCGTCTACCATTATGTACTTAAACTGATTCTGATAATATTCAAGCACCTCGGGGCACTTTTCAAAAAGCAGAACTGTGTTGCAGAGCATATCGTCAAAATCCATTGCGTCGGATGTTTTAAGCTTCGACTGATAGATTTCATAAGCCTTTGCAATTGAAGCCTTGCGGCTGTCAAAATTTGCCTCCTTGAGCATTTCCTGCGGAGTCTGCATTTTATCCTTTGCCTTTGAAATTTCAGACAGAATAGTCTTTGCAGGCAGGATTTTTTCATCAATATGAAGCTGTTTTAAAATATCCTTAATAAGCTTTTTCTGGTCGTCAGTTCCGTAAACGGTGAAGTGGCTTGTGTAGCCGATTCTGTCGCCGTAACGGCGCAGAATTCTTGCACAGGTTGAGTGGAATGTAGCCGCCCAGATGTCGGCTCCTCCCTCGGGAACTGCGTTGCAGATTCTCTCCTTAAGCTCGCCTGCCGCCTTGTTGGTAAAGGTGATTGCAAGTATCTGCCAAGGCTTGCAGAGCTGTGACTGGAGAATGTAAGCTATTCGGTTTACAAGAACGGTTGTCTTGCCCGAGCCTGCACCAGCAAGAATGAGCAAAGGTCCTTCGGTTGCAAATACAGCCTTGCGCTGCATAGTGTTCATATGTTGAAAATTTTTCTGAATTTCGCTTTGAATCATAATTTTCCTGCCTTAAAGATAATATACAAACAAAACGGGCGAACAGTCAGTGTCCGCCCATAAGTATTCGGGAAACCGAATTATTTAACATAGCTGTAGAAAACGTCGAGCATTTCAGCACCCTTGTCAGCAACAATCATACTTACAAAATTGCCGTCCTTTGTTACCTTGCAAGCCTTGACCATATCAAGCTTTTCAGGTGTGTATGATGAATACTGGCTGTAGATTGCGTTGTAGCGAGTTGTGAGTGCTGACTCAACTCTTGTTGCCGCGTCAGCATCAACTGCTTCAATCAGTACAATCTCAACAGGAGCATTATTGTTGGGGTCAATTTCAGCGGCAAACTGTTTTACATCGGCTGTGTCAATGCTGTAGTAGGTATTAAGCTCATCTGCACTTTCAAGTTTCTGAAGCGAAAGGCTGAAATCAGAATTGATTTTATCCATTACTTCACTTAATTTTACTTCTTTAGCTCCGCAGCCTGTAAAGATTGCAAGACAAAGAACAAATGCCGATACAATTGAAATGACCTTTTTCATAATAATCCTCCAAATAACATTAATAAAAAAGAAAAGCCTCGTACACGTTTTGCGTGTCGAGGCTCTCGACTGGTCGAGGTGACAAGATTCGAACTTGCGACCCCATCGTCCCGAACGATGTGCGCTACCAAACTGCGCTACACCTCGAAGTTAAAAACAGCCCCGAATAATTCGGGGCTATGTGGCTGTGGAATAGGGATTCGAACCCCAACAAACAGAGTCAGAGTCTGTCGTGCTACCGTTACACTATTCCACAAGATGTAATTGCTACCGAACGTGCAACGATAGTTATTATAGGACATAAAAGTTAAAATGTCAAGAGGTTTTTCAAAATTTTTTCTATTTTTTTCTTACTCTTATGTCGCTTCCGAGGAAATCAAGCTTCTGTGCATTTCCTACTATTCTTGAAACAAATCTTTCGGTGTAGATTTTTTCAAGCTCACGAAGATTAAGGTTCGTATTGATTATAACAGGCTTGTTTGCAAGCATACGTGAATTGAATATATTGTACATCTGCGAGGTTGAAAGCTGACCGTGAAACTCTGTTCCCAAATCGTCAATTATAAGCAAGTCGCACTCCATTAGCATATCAATTGCAGAGTTATCATCATCCCTTGAAAAGTACAGCTTTT
>CAMBNE010000291.1 GCA_945868935.1 uncultured Clostridia bacterium | reverse complement strand
TCAACCGGCTCTATCGGAACTCAGACTCTTGATGTTGTCGATAAGCTTGATTTGAACGTTGTTGCCCTTACTGCTTCAACAAATATCACTCTGCTTGAAGAACAGGTCAGAAAATACAAACCTCAGCTTGCTGTTGTGTTTGATGAAGCAAAGGCAAAGGATTTTAAAGATAATATAAAGGATACGGATACCCTTGTTTTATCGGGTATGGACGGACTGATTGCCGCCGCCACAATTGAAAGTGCAGAGCTTGTGCTCAATTCCGTAGTTGGAATGGTCGGCTTGAAGCCTACAATTGCTGCGGCAAATGCAAAAAAAGATATTGCACTTGCAAATAAAGAAACACTTGTTGCAGGCGGAAAACTCGTTACAGACGCAGTTAAAAGCAACGGTGTAAAGCTTTTGCCTGTTGACAGCGAGCACTCTGCAATTTTCCAATGCTTGCAGGGAATGCCTGATTCAAAGTGTCTTAAAAAGCTTATTTTAACGGCTTCAGGCGGTCCTTTCTTCGGCAAAACTGCAGATGAACTGAAAAGCGTGACAATTGAACAGGCACTCAATCATCCTAACTGGAGTATGGGTGCAAAAATCACCGTTGACTCTGCAACAATGATGAACAAGGGTCTCGAAATTATCGAAGCAAGCAGGCTTTTTGATGTTTCGGGTGATGATATTGACGTTGTTGTGCACCGTGAAAGTATAATACATTCAATGATTGAATACAGCGACAATTCAGTTATTGCTCAGCTCGGACTTCCCGATATGAGAATCCCGATTCAGTACGCAGTAACATATCCCGAAAGATATCCGTCACCTGTAGGTGAGCTTAATCTCTCACAAATCGGAAAGCTGACATTTTTTGAGCCTGACTACGATACCTTTAAGTGCCTTAATGCTTGCAAAAAGGCGCTTTCAATGGGCGGTGCAGCTACTGCAATTGCAAACGGTGCAAATGAAGAAGCGAATATGCTTTTCAGACAAGGTAAAATATCTTTTCTTGATATAGGCGAGCTTGTAAGCGGCGCAGTTGATAATATCAAAAATTATGAGCCGAAAACGGTTGAAGATGTGCTCTCAGCCGATAAGCTTGCAAGGCAGTACGTTTTGGAGAATGTAAAATAATTTTATTTCTTTTTACACCTAATTTACGGTTCAGAAGAATTATATAGTTTGCGGTAATTTAATGTATGGAGTTGAAGTTTCTTAATGCAGGTTTTAACCACAATCGCTTTAATAGTAATCGGTGTATTGTTCTTTATGCTGATTATCTTTTCCCACGAATTCGGACATTTTATAACCGCAAAGCTCTCTGGTGTAAAGGTAAATGAGTTTGCAATCGGAATGGGACCAAGGCTTTTCGGATTCAAAAAGGGCGAAACCGAATATACGTTCCGACTTTTTCCGATAGGCGGATATTGCGCAATGGAGGGTGAGGACGAGGACAGCGACGAGCCCCGAGCCTTTAATAATGCAAAGGTATGGAAGAGAATGATTATCATAATTGCAGGTGCAGTTATGAACATTCTTCTCGGATTCATACTTATGTTTGCCTACACCGTTCAGTCCGACAGCTACGCCTCAACGACGGTAAGCCAGTTTGCACCAAGCTCCTATAGTGCAAACTGCGGCTTGCAGGCAGGCGATAAAATCGTTGAAATTAACGGCTATTCCGTCTGGAATATGCGTGATTTGCAGTTTGGTATTGCAACCTTGCAATGTCAGGAGGTTGACGGCAAATCACTCGAGGTAGATAAAGAGGACTGCACAAATTCTGCTTATGATGTTTATGCTGACCTTGCAATAGAAAATAAGCTTGAGGGCGAAAAAGCTCAGGAGTTTTATGATTTGCTCTGCGACGGCTGTGCAAAAATCAACGCAACAAAAAGCAAAGAAGACGCTAAAAAACAACTCGATATTGTCTGCACCTCGTTGTATGATTATTTTGATGTTGAGGACTATGACCTCCCGACAATTACCGAAAAAGATACACGCAGACGTTTTGTAGCTGACCTAAAGGTAATCCGTGACGGAGAAGAAATAACGCTCAATGATGTGCAGTTTTTCACATATTATGCAAGCGAAGAGGATAAAGAGGCTGATAAACCGTCTGTTTCATTCGACTTTTACGTTGATGAAATCGAAAAAAATATCGGTACGGTATTAAGCCAGACCTTTTCCGAAACCTGTTCTATGGCAAAGACAGTATGGACTTCACTTGTATGGCTTGTACAGGGTAAGTTTTCGTTTACCGACCTTTCAGGTCCTGTAGGTATAGCGAGTGCCGTAACACAGGTTGCTTCTCAGGGACTTGAAAGCAGCTTTGGCTCGGCAGTAAATAATATTCTTTTTGTAATGATACTTATTACCGTCAATCTCGGACTAGTAAATATGCAGACTTTCCCGGCTCTTGACGGCGGACGTTTCCTGTTTCTGCTTATCGAGTGGATTTTCAAAAAACCTATTCCGAGAAAAGCCGAGCAGGTTGTAAATGCGGCAGGACTTGTATTGCTGATGGTATTTATGGTAATTATTTCATTAAAAGACGTATGGCAGCTAATCACGGGCACGCTCCCGGGAATGTAGCAAAACGGAGGATAAAATGGGCAGTAAAATTCAGGTAAAGGCAGGAAATGTCAGAATCGGCGGAGGAGCTGAAATTTCCGTTC
>CAMBNE010000290.1 GCA_945868935.1 uncultured Clostridia bacterium | reverse complement strand
GTCGGAGTCAATTTCAATCTCCGTAAGGTGTCCCGTAAACTTCTTTTCAAGCGACGGACCGCTCAGCACGGCAATATCGCCTGCAAGCAAGGTCGTGTTGCCCCTCGGAACAATCTGCTTATCATCTCTTATAATCAGCGCAAGGATTGTATTCGGCAAAAAGTGGATACTGCAAACCTTCTTATTCGCCCAAGGGTGCTTTTCGTCTATCGGGAGTTTGATAAACTGAACAGGTACTTCCTTTGTGTAGTCGTTAAAGGTTTTCATAACGTCGCTCTTGTTGTCTATCATATCAAGTCGCTTTGCCACAAACGGAATGAGCGTTCCCTGAATTGAAATTGAGAACAGAACTATGAAGAAAACAACGTGGAACACGTCATTTTTCAGATATGCAGGGCTTACAACCGCCATTATTGCAAATACTATTGAAGCCGCACCACGAAGTCCCGCCCACGAAACAAGCAGTTGTTGCTTTATCGGACAGCGAAACGACGTGAGAATTGCAAAAACAGACAGCGGACGGGCAATAAAAGTAACAAACAATGCAATTGCCAGCGCAGGCAGTATAATTGAAACCATCTGCGACGGGAATGCGACAAGTCCCAACAGGAAGAAAATGAGTATCTGCATAAGTCCCGTAATTCCGTCAAAAAAGTGCACAAGCGATTTTTTATTCGGAATTTCCATATTTCCGAGGATTATTCCCGTGATATACACTGCAAGATAACCGTTTCCGCCGATTACGGACGACAGCGAATACGAAACAAGCGCCATAGAGAAAACGAGGATTGACTCAAAGCCGTTTGTACCGAAATTCATTCTTTTAAGCATAAACTGAGCTAAAAACGCCGTCGCTACGCCGATTAACACACCGAAAACTATCTGCGCAAAAATCATATACAGAATTTCACCTGTACTTGTTTTTCCGCTCATCAGGGTGAGAATTATTACCGTCATCATATAAGCGCACGGGTCGTTGCTTCCGCTTTCAACCTCCAGCAACGATGCTGTATTGTATTTCAGGTTAAGCCGCTTGCTCCTCAGTATTGAGAAAACAGATGCGGCGTCGGTTGAGCTTATTACCGCACCGATAAGCATACTTTCAAGCAAATCAAATTTCAGCACAAAACAGCAGAACAGTCCCGTAATTCCTGCGGTGAGCACTACGCCGAGCGTTGAAAGCAAAACAGACTTTGCCGCAACCTTTTTTGCCTTTTTCCAGTTAGTGCCAAAACCGCCGTAGAACATTATAAATATCAGTGATATTGAGCAAATCGTTTCGGCAAACGAAAAGTCGTCAAACTGAATTTTAAAAATTCCGTCACAGCCGAATAACATTCCCAGAAAGATAAACGCAAGCAGAACAGGAACACCGATTTTTGAACTGAACTTGCTTACAGTCAGGCAGATAATAATTATTACCGCCGCAATTAATATGTAAATCGCCATAAAACCTCCGATAAATATTAATTTCTCATACAATTAAAAATACAAAACGGCGCAACACAGATGAACATCCTTGTTGCACCGCAAATAAATTCTATAATATTATTTTACTATAAAAGCTAATTTTTGGCAAGTGTACAGTTTCTTATTTTTTTTACAATATGTATTGATTTTCAGCATAATTTGGTGTATTATGACCTTGTATGTTTACGGGGAATCAGGCTATATTCCCCGTAAATCTTTGTGAATATGAAGAGGTAGTTATGAAGATTGTAATTGTCGGATGCGGCAAAGTAGGCACATCCATTGCAACGGAGCTTAACTCCGAAGGACACGAAATTGTTGTTGTCGACATAAACCACGAAGCAGTTACACGTCTGTCCGAATCCCTTGACATTATGGGAATTGAGGGCAACGGCGCAACATACGAAATACTTGTTGAAGCAGGCGCACAGTCAGCCGACCTTGTGATTGCCGCTGCGGCAAGAGATGAAATCAACCTCTACACCTGTCTTATGGCTAAAGCCGCAGGCGTAAAGCACACAATTGCAAGGGTAAGAAATCCCGAGTACACAAGCGATTTGTACAGAGTAAAGGACCAGCTCGGTCTTTCAATGGCTATCAATCCCGAGCTTACCGCCGCAACCGAAATCAGCCGTTTGCTGAGATTTTCGGGTGCGCTTGAAATTGACTCATTTGCAAAGGGAATTGTCGATTTGATAAAGGTACAGATTCCGCAAGGCTCGCTGATAAGCGACAAGAAAATCAGCAATATCGACATTCTCAAGGGCAAGGTCAGAATCTGCTCGGTAGAGCGTGACGGCGAGGTTTATATCCCGAACGGCGACTTTGTTATCAGGAGCGGCGATAAAATTTCAATTGTTTCAAAGTCGGAAACAGCCGCAAGATTTTTCAAAAAAATCAACGTTTCTATCGGCAGAAGCCGTGACGTAATATTGCTCGGCGGCGGCAAGGTTTCGCATTACCTTGCTATGATGCTTTTAAAATCGGGTGCAAGCGTAAAAATTATTGAAAAGAACGCTGAAAGATGCAACGAGCTTGCAGAACTGCTCCCCGGTGCCGTAATAATTCACGGCGACTGTATGGATCAGGATTTGCTTCTGAGCGAAGGCGTTGAACACGCTGACGGAATTGCGGCTCTTATGGACTATGACGAGGAGAATATTTTAATTTCCCTCTATCTCAAAGACGTTTCAAAGGCA
>CAMBNE010000289.1 GCA_945868935.1 uncultured Clostridia bacterium | reverse complement strand
AAAATAAAATGTGACTGCAAGGTTTAGTACTACCTTACAATCACATTATAGAGGTTATTTTGATTAAATTGGTCGCATACGAAGCGACATATTAAACTCCGAGTAAGCACTGGTCAAATTCAAAAAGAGCCTCGTTTATTTCAAATATATTATAATTCTTATTTGTAATAAAGTACTCGATAATTATGTCAAACTTGTTGCTGTGCGACAGCGCAAAGCCTGCTTTCATAAGGAAATCCTTTGTTTCGTCAAGCGTAAGCTCCAAGGCAATTGCAAAGGCGATTGCAGTAGTTTTGCTCGGCTTGTAATTTACGTTGCTCTTGATTTTTGAGAACAGCTTTCTGTCGATATTCGCCTTTTTGTAGCACTGCGAGTCAGTCATTCCCTTTTCGTCAATCTTGCGCAACAGCATTTGTGAAAAGCTCTCGTCAATCTGCAAAATCATTTCATCAAGGCTTGCGTTAGGAATTGACATATCGCACGGCATTGCATCATAATCAATATCCTCCAACATTGCAGTGCTTTTAAACACACCCCTGCGGCGGTTTGCAAATTGCGCTGCGTAGTTATCATCTATGTACTGCCGAATGTCGCAGAACAGCTTTTTGCCGATTGAAAACGCATTTTTGTCGAACACGACAATATACACAAGCATTTCGTTTTCAAGCAGAAAATCGCTGATTGTATCTGTTGCAACACGAAGTGCCTTGTCCTTTGGATAGCCGTATGCCCCCGACGAGACAAGCGGAAATGCAACCGATTTGCAATCATACTGTTTTGCAAGCTCAAGGGAATTTTTGTAGCAGGATGTAAGCAATTCTTTTTCGCCGTAATTTCCGTTGTGCCAGACCGGACCTACGGTGTGGATAACATATTTGCACGGCAGATTGTATGCTCCCGTAATTTTAGCATCTCCTGTTTTACAGCCGCCGAGCGTTCTGCACTCCTCAAGAAGCTGTTTCCCTGCGGCTCGGTGGATTGCACCGTCAACACCTCCGCCGCCCAGAAGCGTCTTGTTGGCGGCATTGACGATTGCGTCACATTCAAGCTTTGTAATGTCCTGTCTTATGATTTTTATAGGCATAATATCACCCGTTTACTACATAGATTTTTAAAGTCAGCATTTGTCGAGTGCCTCGACACGCAAATTTTATAATTGCAGCGAGCGACGATTCATACTGATATATTATAACATACAAAATTTAACTTTCAATATTCATATAAAAAATAACAGGCGTTCAATCTGTAGTGAATGAACGCCTGTTTATTTAATTACTTTCTGTTGCGGTTAAAGCCGCCTCTGCGGTCGTTGAAATTTCTGCGGGGGCGTGAGCCTCTGTCGCCCTCGGGGTCGTTTTCGGGAGTAAGTCCGTCAACGTCAATGAGCACCTGACGGCGTGAAAGATTGAGTCTGCCCTTGTCGTCAATCTCCATAACCTTTACACGGATAATGTCGCCTACGTTTACTACGTCGGTTACGTTCTCAGTGCGCTTAACGTCGAGCTGTGAAACGTGAACAAGGCCTTCCTTGCCCGGTGCAATCTCAACAAATGCGCCAAAGTCCATAATGCGTGTAACCTTACCGAGGTACATTGCGCCCGGCTCGGGGTCAACTGCGATTGTGTTGATAATCTCAATTGCACGCTTGCACTTGTCGCTGTCAAGTCCCGATACGAATACCTGACCGAGCTCGCCGTCCTCTTCAATGTCAACCTTAACGTCACATTCAGCCTGAATTTCCTTGATAACCTTGCCGCTCTTTCCGATAACCTCGCTGATTTTGTCGGCAGGAATTGAGGTTGTGAACATCTTGGGAGCATACTGAGAAAGCTCAGGTCTGGGCTCAGCGATAGCCTTGAGCATAACCTCGTCGAGGATATAGTTGCGAGCCTTGTGAGTCTTTTCAAGAGCTTCCTTAACCATTTCGGGTGTAAGTCCGCTGATTTTTAAGTCCATCTGAATTGCTGTGATACCTGTATGAGTACCTGCAACCTTGAAGTCCATATCGCCGAAGAAGTCCTCGAGCCCCTGAATGTCAACCATTGTCATCCAGCGCTCGCCCTCTGTGATAAGACCGCAGGAGATACCTGCAACGGGCTCCTTAATCGGAACACCTGCGTCCATAAGTGCAAGTGTTGAGCCGCAGATTGAGCCTTGTGAGGTTGAGCCGTTTGATGAAAGAACCTCGGAAACAAGTCTTAATGCATAGGGGAACTCCTCAACAGGCGGAATCACGGGAACAAGCGCACGTTCTGCAAGTGCACCGTGACCGATTTCACGTCTGCCGGGACCTCTGCTTGGCTTTGTTTCGCCAACCGAGTAGCTCGGGAAGTTGTAGTGGTGGATATATCTCTTCTCGGTTTCGCCGTCGATACCGTCAAGCAGCTGCTTGTCCGATACGGGTCCGAGTGTTGCAATTGTAAGAACCTGAGTCTGACCTCTTGTGAACATACCCGAGCCGTGAGCTCTGGGAATTACGTTAACCTCGGAAGCAAGAGGACGAATGTCGTCCATACCTCTGCCGTCAACACGCTTCTGCTCGTCGAGCAGCCAACGGCGGACGATGAACTTCTGCGTCTTGTAGAGGCACTCGTCGATAAGAGCTTCGCTTTCGGGATAAATTTCGTCAAACTTCTCGTGTACCTTTTCATAGATTGGCTTTAATCTTTCGTCACGTACAGTCTTGTC
>CAMBNE010000288.1 GCA_945868935.1 uncultured Clostridia bacterium | reverse complement strand
TCTATCAGATGAACAGGCGGGTAAACTATGGAAAATGCTGTTTGCTTATTCTAACAGGAATGAAAAGCAAGATATAAGCGATCGCATTGTTTCAATGGCGTTTGATGTTATGGCACAGCAGATTGACCGAGATTTTGAAAAGTATCGGAAGAAATGCGAAACTAACCGAGCTAACAGAGCGAAAGCCACCCAACGCAAGCAAACGAATACAATTGAAAACGAACGTCAACGACCGTCAACGACCGTCAACGTCGGTGACCAATACAAAGAAAAAGACAAAGACAAAGAAAAAGAAGAGGGAAAAGACAACGCTTTTCAAGCGGACAGCTCCCCCACCTCTTTTTATACCTCTGTTGTCAATGACTTCAACCGTATCTGCAAAAGCCTGCCGAGAGTTGACAAGCTGACCGAAGCTGAATGTTCCTTGATTGAACAAGCTGAAAGCATTTTGAATATTTCTTTTGCGGAATTATTCCGAAAGATTGAAAGCTCCGATTATCTTTGCAACCGCACTTCTAAAAAGTGGAACTGTACTTTCAAATGGATATTAGAGCCTGAACACCTACAAAGTATTCTTAATGGTGTATATGACAATGACGGCAATACCACAAAGCCGAAGAATGAACAGTCAACAGAGGAATTTATCAAAGCATACAACCGTTATGAAGATGTCTTTAATGATGACAAAAGCAGTGATACAGTGAACCCATTGTTCGCAGAGCTGTTTGATGAATGGAGAAAAGGCGAGGTGTAACTTTTGGAAGAGAATACTAACTTTATTGACGAGGAATTAAACGCCGCCTTTATTAATGCAACTTCTGAAAATTCACTTTGCTATTATCACAGCGAAAAACAGGTTATAGGCGGCTTGCTTCGAGAACCTGAATTATGCGAAAATTATTTTCATAAAATCAGTGATGAAGATTTTTCAGATTCAACGCTAAAATACATATTCGAGAAGATTAAACAACGCTATACAGCTGAACATAAAATTGATACCGCTTTAGTAATAGGCGATTGTCAGAAATTTCCGCAAGCTGCAGAATTAGCTATGTTATGCTTTCAAGAATTTGTTTCAACAAGTGACTTTCCGGGCAACTTAAACAGAGTTAAAGAAACAGCAAAGGCACGCAGAATAAAGAACGTCATTGAAGATATGCTGAAAAGCGGTAATTTCAAGCTTGAACCTCTGAAAGCGTTAATCAATGATGAAAGTCTGATGTGCTCAACCGTTGAGGAAGAAAACACTAAAATCATTGACGAGTTTGTTCAGTCCCTTAACAAGCGGAAAGAAGTCATTTATACAGGCTTTAAAATGCTTGATGAAAAGCTGAACGGACTTCGCAAGGGCACTTTGTGCGTAATAGGTGCGAGAGCTTCAACAGGTAAAACAACCTTTGCGCTGAATATTGCCGTTAATCAGATGAAACATAAAAAGCGTGTGTACTTTTATTCGCTTGAAATGACAGGTGAAATGATATATGAACGCTTGTGTATGTATAGCTGTTTTATTAACGGTAAACGTTTTGCAAGCTGTACGCTCACTGAAAATAATTTGCAGGATATAAACCTTGTAATGCAGAAAATCAAGGACGATAAAACATTTTCGGTCATTGAGAACACAAAAACTGTTGAAACCATATGCAACAATATCTATTCCGATAAGCCTGATTTGGCAATAATAGATTATGTTCAGCTTATTTCAAGCGTTGACAGGCGTTTTGTAACAGAGCGTGAAAGGATAAACTATGTTGTTTCAGAGCTAAAGGCGGTTGCAAAGCAGACAAAAACGTGTATAATTCTGCTTTCGCAGATAGTACGAGCAGGCAAGGATAACCCGACAATGTCTAATTTGAAAGAAAGCGGAGTATTAGAAGAAGCAGGCGACTATGTTATTCTGCTTAACCGTCCATATGTGCAGGATAAAACAAGCGGAGCATATGAACCGCAAAACACCACTTTAATTCTTGACAAGAATAAATTCGGCTCTACGGGTACAATTCAATATGCGTTTGATTTTATATATCAGAGCTTTTCAGAAACAGGATATACAGGAAATGAAAAGATTGCACACCTGAAAGCAAGCAAACCCGACAACGGTTTAACGCTGATTCACTCTTCAACCGTTGATGAAACAGACGATTTGCCGTTTTAATTTTACGATACGTGTATTTGCCGCTGTTGATACATAGAAAGGGGGTGAAAAAATGATATATTCAGGAACATTAAGCGAGGAATTGAGAATAGTAGAATTGGCGCAAGAGCTTGTAAAAACTGCAAAAGAAAATAACGGCGTTGATATTACATTCAATCAGGCATTGGAAGTTATAAAAATAAATAAACTTGACAATATCGACACTCAACTCGATTCGATACAGTACACCATTGAAGAAAAACTATAAATCACTGATTATCTTTCAAGAATTAACGAAAAATAATTAATTATCGGCAGCGGCACAACAAAATTTTCATTGTGAATTGCGGTACTGCCCCCCGTCAAAAAATAAGCGTTTTTTTCTCTGAAAAGATAACGAATACAGCCTCGACAAAACAGCCGCCTCACGCGCCCGAGGAATTTTTTTCGTCAAAAACGCCCCATATTCCCATTTTATCTGTAGTGTGACGTTTTATATTACTATATAAAAAAGTCGCAATACGCCCCTAAAAGCGGCGAAAACAGGCACAAAACAGCGATAAAGTTTTAAATATTTTTAATAAATCGAGGTGATATTATGTTAA
>CAMBNE010000287.1 GCA_945868935.1 uncultured Clostridia bacterium | reverse complement strand
ACGATGAATTAAGTTCAAAGTTAGCACTGATTTTAATTAGATAAGCAGATAATATAGCTTATTCGTTATAATTGCCTATATATGACTTCGTTATTTACTATCTCCGTTGCTCGATTACGAATATTGTTCATTTGCCGCACCCACAACATTGCATTTTCAGCTTTGAGTTTTTCGGTCACGCCTTCCTTTTCGGCGAGTTCTTTTACCAGCCGGAGAAAAAGTTGTTGTGCCTGTTCTTCGATGTCGGCGAGGTGGGAATGTAGTTTGCCGGAAGTGAGTAGATTGTAGTACAGCACCTTATGATGTTGTTTCAAATATCGTTTGTGCCTTAATGCCCACACGCCGATATTACCCGTTTCTTTTTCCGCCGGTAATGACAAGTCCGGCAAGAGATAGTCACCAATCTGTGTATAAGTACCGCCGAGTTGTTCAAATAATGTGTCAGTCATAGTAAAAACCTCCTTTGCACTTATATTGTACAAAGGGGGCTGCGTAAAGTCGAATGTGCGATTTATGAATTTGCATATATCGCCAGTGCCAAAAAATACAGCGAATATTTCCAAACTTGTGCCACTTTTTACAGCGAACATAGCGAATATTCACTCTTATGTTTTTAATCCTCGTATCACTTGCCAACGAGGGAATTCTTGAAGCACTCGGATATGCCAATCGGATTTTCGGGTGATAGTGCGAAAGTATTTTGAGCAAAAGAATTCTATTAAATAGACTTTCGGAATGTGATTCATATTGTTTCGCTTAAACGCTTTAAGATGTCCTTTCCTGCACCAATCATTTATTGACGTTGTACCGTAACCAATTACTTTTGATATTTCGGTCGCAGTCAGCACATCAGGATATTGTGCAAAAAGTTCCGTGTAATACAGCTTCATATTTTCAAGAACCTGTTCGGGTACTTCGGTTTTCATTTTCACTGTATAGTTCCCCTTGTACCACCCAGCCGGTGCTGAATAGGATTCGGGAAATACTTTTCTCTTTTCAAGATATGTAATAACATCGGCCTTTTTGATTTTGTAACAGCGAGTTTTCTTGCCTGTGTATTCACACGGTATCTTTCCGCTGCGAAGCAGATACAAAGCCGTTGATTTGCTGATGTGGCAGATTTGATAGAGTTGGTCTTTGGTAATAATATCGGGAATCAAATCCCAGTTGATTGCGGTTTCATTCATAGCAATACACCTCGTAAATATTTTTGTCGGTGTTGGTTTTCCCGTGTATTGCCGTTGTTGATATGTTTATTCTGTTCTTTCCGCAGTTCTTTCCAAAATAGTGCCTGTTCTTTCCAAAAACAGCGAAAATGCCGTTATTCGAATTCCCCTGTATTTATCGGGATTTCAGCGGTACAACCGTCAAAAAGCCTTTAACATCAAGCATTTTCGGCGAATACGAAGTATCCCGAAACTGCCTTCAAAAATCGCTAAACAGCCATTAATCCATAAAACTCGAAATCAGTTGTACCTTTTGGTACCGTGGGTTCGAATCCCACCGTCTCCGCCAATTAGACGTCAGTTGATTCTGACGTCTTTTTTATTTAATTTACATTCTGCTATAGAAGTATTGTTGAAATAAAATTTGTGAGCGGCGTCACGCCGCCGAGTGCCTCGACACGCAGATTGCGTATCGGGGCATTCTTCTTTTTTTAATAAATATTAAAAAAGTCTTGACTCTGACGTTACGTCATAGTATATACTCATAATCAAGGGAGGAGATTAAATGAAACTACACATAAGAAAATTTGCAAAACTAACGGGAGTGAGCGTGCGCACGCTACACTTTTACGACGAAATCGGACTGCTGAAGCCGTCCTCTGTTGACGAACAGAACGGATACCGTTTTTATGACGAGTATAC
The DNA here is from genome assembly GCA_945868935.1 of uncultured Clostridia bacterium. Taxonomy (GTDB): domain Bacteria; phylum Bacillota; class Clostridia; order Oscillospirales; family Acutalibacteraceae; genus Ruminococcoides. Next base: position 879 of record CAMBNE010000287.1, on the reverse strand, counting down.
TTTGACTCGAATGCAGGAAATTTTGTTCTACCGTGAGCTTGATTTTTCTCTGAAAGAAATCCGTATGATTTTATCCTCTCCCGATTATGACAAACAAAATGCGCTTAAAGAGCAGAAACACTTGCTAACGCTGAAAAAAGAGCGCCTTGAGCGGCTCATTTCAGCACTTGACGGTGCAATGAAAGGAGAAAATGTCAATATGAATGTTTTTGATAACAGTGAATTTGAAGCAAAGTGTAAGGAATACGCAAAAGAAGCCAAGAAAAAGTGGGGTGATACTGATGCTTACAAAGAGAGCACTGAAAAGATTGCAGGCTATTCAGCGGAAAAGTGGAAACAGGTAAATTCCGCTATGGAAGAAAGAATCGCAGAGTTTGCAGACTGCAAAAGAAAGGGCTTTGCTACCACAAGTACGGAAGCGCAGACACTTGCTGAAAAATGGCAGGATTTTATCACTGAAAACTACTACACCTGTACCAAAGAGATTCTTGCCGGACTTGGCGAAATGTATGTTACCGATGAACGATTTAGAGAAAATATAGATCGTCACGGTGACGGCACGGCACAGTTTATGAGTGATACAATAAAAGCATATTGCAAATAATTGAGGATTTAACAAGGTATAAGCCGGAGCAGTTTTTTACTCCGGCTTTTTTCTTTTTTGTTGTGATTAATTTATTTTTAACAATATGTAAAATATACTTGACATATTGTAAATTAGAGTATATAATAATGTACAACAAGAAAAATTTATTCACAAAGGAGACTTTTATATGTCAGATTATACTCTTGGATTTTTTATCGGTTTTTTTGTTGTCATTAGCATATTCCTGATTATAGCAATTGTTTTAAAATGTAAAAATAACCATGCAACAGAAT
>CAMBNE010000286.1 GCA_945868935.1 uncultured Clostridia bacterium | reverse complement strand
ATCTTCCGTTATCATAAGATATTGAAGCTTCTAATTTGTTTGATGATTGAGAAGAATTAGAAGAACTGCTGACCTTACTTGATGAGCTGCTCTTGCTTGAGCTACCTGAACTGCTGCTTTTCGAAGAAGAATTTTCTTTTTTTGTATCAGCTTCAGGCTTTTCGGACTCTGATTTTTCAGTCTTTTTATCAGATAATGTTGCTTCAGCATTTTCAACTGTAGGTGAAGTAGGCGAATCTGTAAAGCTTACTATCATTTCTTCTTCTGTTGGAAGCGGAGAAGTCGTTGAAACCGTCATAGCGGTGCTTTCGGAAACTTCATCGTTTGAAGCAACAGCTGTGTTGGAATTACAAGACTTTATGATAACAATAGCAGTAATCGCAACGGCAATAACAGCTACTGCAGTTATCGCTATGATTATCGGTGTTTTATCATAACGTCTATATCCTTTTTTATGTTTATTTGCCTTGATATTCGGAATTTTAATTTTTAAGTTGGACAAATTGTCCACGTTCTCATCAGAAAGTGGGGGATATAGTTTTGTTGTTTTACCTGTTCCGTTAAAGTCAGTTGCCACATTGTTATGTATTTCTTCAAGCTTGCTCGAATCAGTTTTATCTGATAACAATTGAAAATCTGCCTTTTCAATATCATCTTGAGCTTGTTTGATGATATTGTTAAATTCAATGTTTGTTATTTGTCCTCTGATAACGGCAAATGCCGGATAGTCAGCCTTGTCATCTTCATCTGTCAGTACAATGATTTTTATGTAAGGGTACATACTGTGTGCAGTACTGATTATATCATAAACATTTGTTTTCTTTACAGGAACAGATGTATCAATAAGCAGAGCGTGCGGATGGTACTTTTCTTTTATATCCGTAATAAAATCATTATTAAGTGTTGTTACAGCACCTAACACAGATGTGTTAGGCGCAGCTTTTACAATGTTCTCATAATTCTTTATTTCGGATTTATCAGATACAATTAAAATATTCAACTATTTCACCCCGTTGCCATTTTTTGAATATCCTTAAATTTAGTCGTGCAGATTTTATACATAAGAGATTTTTCCGGAATTTTATTTTCAAACGGAATAATTCTTTTGCCGAGCTTTATTAATCCCTTGCCGGGTTCATCAGTATCGAGATATTTTGCCTGTGCGTCAGACAGCTTGAGCATTTTCTTGAGTACATCGAGGTCTTCTTCTTTTTGTGCAAGCAGAATAAGGAATTCCGAGTTTTGGAGCATTGTCATAGCCTGCTTTGATTTAATTACCTCTGAAATGTTCTGTGTTGCGCCGGTTGCAATACCACCGTGTTTACGGATTCTCTTGTAGATTTTTTCGAAAAATTCACCGGTCTTGAAAATATCATTCGAATTATCATTAAACATAATAGAAACCTCGTCTGTCCATACCCAAGTGCGGATACCTTTAAGTTTGTTTTCGATTACTCTTTGCCAAAGAGATTCCAACAGAACAAGTAAACCGACTGTTTTGAGCTGTTCACCCATTTCAAAAATATCCCATATGATACAACGCTTATGATACTTTACATTTGTCTGATGAGCAAAAATATTGAACGAGCCTTTTACGAAAAGCTCAAGCGATAATGCAATATCTTTTGCTTCATTTTCAGGCTGTATGGATAGGGTATCGTAAAATTGAGGTAATGCAGGAATTTTTGATTTATCACCATCAGAGAGAATATAATCCTGATAAACAAGCTTTACACAACGGTCAATTACGGAACGTTCCTTTGCTGTTAATGCAAAACCTTTTGCAGCTTCGCAGAAAGTCTGAATAAAATCGGTTTTCATCTGGACGGCACTTGCTCCGTCCTCAGAGTAAGAAATATCTGTATCGAAAATATTGACATATGTATTTGTGTTGGGAGATAGTTTAATGATTTCAGCGTCAAACGGCGGTGACGATTCTCCGCTTTGAGGTGTGCCGAGAGGTCGGTACTCGTTTTCCGGGTCGATGATAATAAATTCATCATTTATATATTTTGTGGAAGCAGCAATAAACTCTGACTTTGTCATCATTGATTTACCGGACCCGGACGTACCGAGAATAAAACCGTTACCGTTCATACCTTCAGAACGGTCAATGATAATCGGAGTGTTTGTAATACTGTTCAGACCGTAACAAATTCCCGAAGGATTTATGTTGTTACGATATGAAAACGGTATAAAATTTGCTACTTCATCAGTAGGAAGATAAAACGGCTGTCCTATCATCTGACCGTCCTTTGTCCTTGACGGATTTGCAAAAGGCATTATGGTTTTCCACCCTGCTTCCTGCATTGGCACTCCCGTTAGTATGTCAACAACTACTTGATGACGTGCTGCCGTCTGTTTAATAAAATCTTTAAGGTCGTTCAAGTCGTTTTCTGTATTTGCTGCTACATAAATGTAAGTAGCAAAAGAAAACAAATCGCAGTTTGAACCGCCGAGCTTATCCTGAAGCTCATTCAAGTCTTTTTCTCTGTTGCGCAGGGCATATGGAATAAAAGAGCCGCCACGCTTATGATTCAGCTCACGACGCTTTTCAAGACGTCCCTCTAAATCCTCCATTTGCCTTTTCAAAATCTTCAGACTTTCCGTTTTATCAATACGAACAAGATGTTTGCTGACTGCAATGTTATATGTGTTGTCAAGCAAGTCAGTAATGAATTCATCATCGCATTCGTGACTGTAACGTTTCACAAACATAATACAGCCGTAGGAAGAACCTATTTCAATTAACTT
>CAMBNE010000285.1 GCA_945868935.1 uncultured Clostridia bacterium | reverse complement strand
TGTTGCAACACCCTGTGCCTTTGCCGCCTTTACGTTTTCGGCAAGCGACTTTACAGCCGTTTCCTGCAATTTTTTGTCGAGAGTGAGGTAGACGGTGTTGCCCGGCTTTGAGTCAATCGTTTCAACCGTATCAACGATTGTTCCGTCGGAGTTTCTCTTGATGATTTTCATTCCGCCCTCACCCTTGAGCTGATTTTCAAAGGCAAGCTCTATGCCGAATTTGCCGACGCTGTCTGTGAGGGTGTAGGTTTTTTCTCCGTCCTTTAGTTCATCATATTCTTCCTCGGTGATTGCGCCGAGCGCACCGAGAACGTGGGGTGCAAGGTCAGCGTCCTGAGCCGTTCTCACAAGGTAGGTCTGCACGTCAATTCCGCTTACGCCCTGCGTATTTTCGCTGACTGCGCTGACGGTACTGCGCTTAATGTCCTTTGCAAAAACGTAGGGGTTTGAGCTTGAATACCCCGTAAGCTCCATATTGTAATGAACGGAAACGAGGTTTCTCTGCTCCGAAAGCGACAGGTTCTTGTCAATTTCGTAACGCTCAAGCAGTTTATTAAAGCAGTCCTGAGCCGTAATGTTTTCGTCAAGATTTAAAAAGTCCTCCGACAATAGCGCTGCGATTTCGTCCTCTGCTCCTTTTTTGTAGGAGAAGGTGTTTCCCGAAAGCTCAATCGGCAGAGTATCCTCCCACTTGTCGCCCGTCAGGCTCATCAGATTTATAAGCGCAAGCAGGTTTGTATCGAGTGTTTTTTCGTTTGCGTAGAGCTTGTCAATCACGATTTTGCAGTGGGTTGTGTTCACCACAAGTCCGTCGCCGTTTTTGTCGAGGATTTCGCCCCTTGTAGCGTCGGTCTGAACGGTGTAGCTTGTGGAACGCTTTGCAAGCTCGCTGTACTCGCTTCCGTGAATAATCTGCCAGTCAACAAGGCGTGCGGTGAAAATCGCAAAGAAAACAAGCGTAATTATAATGCAGACGGTAATCGTCGTTTTGGGATATTTATTTTTAGACTCACGCTTTTTGCGCCTTTTGAAAAAATCCATATGTATTGCTCTCTGAATTAATACAGTTTTGTTGGTAACGTTTCGGGCGACCACGCAGGGTCGCCCCTACGGAATAAAATAGATGAATGATATAATCTAATCTGTAGGGGCAGCCCTGTGTGGCTGCCCGAATTGCATTGCAATTTTTGTGAGGACACGGCTCGCCGTGTCCCTACGAAAGCGTTTACCGATTTTTTAAATTTCTATGCAAAAACCTCACCAGAATGCACACGGGTATGAACATAAAAAACGTATATACAATCCGTGAAATGTAGTGGTTTACAAACAGAATCTGCCAATCGGGAATGCCCGAAAACGCCTTGAATATCAGAAAATAAACTCCGATTGACAGCACAGTTGCGATTGCAGAGTAAACCGTTGCCGAAAAAATATTCGGCACGAAATATGTACTGAACACGTGCGACTCAAAGTAACAAATCAGCGTAAGAATTATTGCAAAATAGCCTATTCCTCCGCCTGCGGCAAGGTCGGTAAGACCTCCGCAGACTGCTCCGAAAACGAGTGACGGGACTTCCTTTTCAACAGAAGCAATCGCCAGCGCAAGCGGAAAAAGCAAAAGAGGCTTTGAGCCGAAAAGCTCGGGCATTAAATTCGGCGTTGCCTGCAAAACATAAAGCAGAATCACGAGCAGAGAATAGGAAAGATATCTGAAAAATCCGAGGTTTCTCATTGTGTGCCTTTAACCTCGCCTTTCGTGTCAAAGTCGGTGATGACAGCCGCCGAGGTAATTTTGCGAATGTCCTCATACGGCTCGACAATTGCATAGCGTGAGGTGTCGTAGGAGTTGTACTTTATCTCCTTTACCTTGCCGATAATCAGGTTGCCGGGGTATACTCCGCCCGTACCCGAGGTGACAATCATATCGCCGGCTTTAATCTTGTTGTTCTCCTCAATTTTTGTAAGGCTTGTGAGGTTGTCGTCGCAGAGTGATGCACTTCCGCTGATGATTCCGCTGTCGTTTGACTGCTTGTCAACAGCACCCGCCTTGGTGTCGGGCGAGAGGATTGTCTTGACCTTGCAGGTGGTTAAATCAGCCTTGCAAACCCAGCCGACAAGTCCGTTTTCGGTAATTACGGGATTATTCACCGCAACTCCCGAGGAAGTTCCGATATCGAGCGTAAAGGAGTAAAAATCGTCGTTTGCGTCACGCATAATCACAGTTGCAGGCTGAATTTTATACGACGGATTCTGCTTTTTTAAATCGTAATATTTCCAGAGCTTTTCGTTCTCCTGCTTTACGTCGTAGTAGTCTGCAAGCTGTTCTCTAAGCTCGGCATTTTCCTTTCTGAGCTTTTCGTTTTCGGTTTTCAAATCGTCATAGCTTGCAGTGTCTGCACTTGCAGTTGCGTTCGCCGTCACGCTGAAAAGTCCGTTTGTAAAGGCGTTTAACGCACTCGTAATGACGGAGTTTTCACCGAGTGAAAGCACAGCCGCCACGCAGAGAATCACAAGCGTAATTATAAGAGGTTTAAGGTTTTTGTTATTCATCCGTTTCATATAGTTAATACAATTATATTAATAAATTCCGAATTACGCATTCCGAATTAAAATACTATCTGTTGTGCTTGTACTGAACGCCCACAGGCTTGCCGAGCCTTTTGCCTGCGCCGTCAACAACGCAGTCGAGCGGTCTGTCGGCAATGTGAACAGGCATACCGGTCTGCTGCATAACGAGCATATCAATTCCTCTTAA
>CAMBNE010000284.1 GCA_945868935.1 uncultured Clostridia bacterium | reverse complement strand
TCGGCAAGCGGTTTTTTCATTTGAAAGCCTCCTTTCATTATATATGTAACTTCTAAAAAACTTCGGGAACGGCAGTTTGCCGTTCCCTGCATTGTTAATTGATAAAAACAATTTTTATTATTGATTATTCGTAGAGCGGATATTTTTTGCAGATAGCCTCAACGCCGGCTCTTACCTTATCTCTGCTGTTCTCGTAATCGTTGAGAACGAGTGTGATATACTCGGCAATCAAATCCATATCTTCCTCGTTAAGACCTCTTGTTGTAACTGCGGCTGTGCCGATTCTTACGCCGCTTGTAACGAACGGTGAACGGGGTTCGCCGGGGATTGTGTTCTTGTTTACCGTGATGTAGCAGTCGTCAAGACGAGCCTCAAGCTCCTTGCCCGTAACGTCTGTATCACGCAAGTCGAGCAGAAGAACGTGGTTGTCTGTACCGCCCGAAACGAGCTTGTTGCCTCTCTTGATAAGTCCGTCGGCAAGAGCCTTGCAGTTTGAAACAACCTTTGCGCCGTACTCCTTGAACTCGGGCTTTAAAGCCTCGCCGAAGCAAACAGCCTTTGCGGCGATTGTGTGCATAAGAGGACCGCCCTGTGTTCCGGGGAAGATTGCCTTGTCTATCTGCTTTGCAAACTCCTCACGACAGAGGATAAGTCCGCCACGAGGTCCGCGAAGGGTTTTGTGAGTTGTTGTTGTAACAAATTCACAGTAAGGAACAGGGTTGGGATGAACGCCTGCGGCAACAAGACCTGCGATATGAGCCATATCTACCATAAGATACGCGCCGACCTCGTCTGCAATTTCTCTGAATTTTGCAAAGTCAATGATTCTCGGATAAGCGGAAGCACCTGCTACGATAAGCTTTGGCTTGCACTCCTTTGCAGTTTCGAGCACCTTGTCATAATCAATTCTGTGTGTAACGGGGTCTACGCCGTAAGCGACAAAGTTGAAGTATTTACCGGAAATATTAACAGGTGAGCCGTGAGTAAGGTGACCGCCCTCGTTGAGATTCATACCCATTACGGTGTCGCCCGGCTGGAGCATTGCAAAATAAACTGCTGTGTTAGCCTGTGCGCCCGAATGAGGTTGAACGTTTGCGTGTTCTGCACCGAAAAGCTCGCAGGCACGCTTGCGTGCGATTTCCTCAACAACGTCTACGCACTCACAGCCGCCGTAGTAACGCTTGCCCGGGTAGCCCTCGGCATACTTATTTGTAAGGTGGCTTCCCATAGCCGCCATAACAGCAGGTGAAACGAGGTTTTCGCTTGCAATAAGCTCAAGGTTTCTGCGCTGTCTTTTAAGCTCGTCGGTCATAGCCTGACCTACCTCGGGATCGTAGCTGTTGAGATACTCAAGAGATGCGATGTTTGTTAATTCACTCATTTTAAATTCCCCTTATCTGAAATTCTTTACTTTATTTATAGATTGGCTGATAACGCCTTATCTTTTAATGTATACAAATCGTTTAGCGTGGAAATTCTTCCTGCTTCATTTCTGAGAGAAGCCGCTCCCCTCATTCCCTTAAAATAGCCTGCTACAAGCTTTCGAGCCTGCAAAAGCGCCATATGCTCGCCCTTGTATTCAACCATTTTTTCAATATGCCCGACCATAACGCCGAGCTTTTCCTCAAGTGACGGAAAGTGCAAAGGCTCTTGCGGATTTTCAAGATACGCATTTATCTGCGAAAAAATCCAAGGATTGCCGAGCGTTGCCCTGCCGACCATAATTATATCACAGCCTGTTTTTTCAATAACCGACCTTGCTTTTTCTGCGCTGTCGATATCGCCATTTGCAATTACGGGAATTTTGACGGCATTTTTAACCTCTCTGATTATATCGTAATCAACAGGCGGCTTGTAATACTGCATTCTTGTTCTGCCGTGAACGGTGATTGCGCTTGCACCTGCCTGCTCGCAGATTTTCGCAATCTCAACGGCGTTTGCGTTTTCATCGTCCCAGCCTTTGCGGATTTTTACGGTTACGGGAACATCTGCAACGCTTACAACCCTGCTGACAATTTCGCCGCAAAGCTGTGGATTTCTCATAAGCGCACTGCCGCTGCCGTTTGAGCTGATTTTCGGAGCAGGACAGCCCATATTAATATCAATCAAATCTGGATTGTTCTGCATTGCACGCTGAGCCGCCTCCGCCATACATTCGGGGTCGTCGCCGAAAATCTGAATACCGCAGGGACGTTCGAAGTCGGAAATATCCATTAACTGCTCGCTCTTTTTGCTGTTGAACGAAAGCGCCTTTGAGCTTACCATTTCGCTTATGCAAAGTCCTGCACCGAACTCCATACAAAGCTCTCTGTATGCTCTGTCGCTCACGCCCGCCATAGGAGCAAGGACTGCACGGGATTTCAAAGCAACCGAGCCGATTTTGTAATTGCCCATACTTATCTTCCCACTGCTTTTCTGCCGCTGACCTTTGTGCTGATAAGCACTGCGGCGGCAACAATTATTCCCACGCCTACGCAAGCCCAGGAAATAATACCTGCGGTGTAGTTTGTGGAATACTGCTTTTTGCTGACTGTTTTTGAAACGGTGGGAGTCTGAATAAACGAGGTTGTACTCTGCTGAGGCTCAACATACTGCGCCTGAGTCGGAGCTTCGGTTTCGGGCTCGTAAGGCTCGGTTTCGGGAGGAACATACTCGGTTGTTTCCTCCTGATAAGGCTCCGTTACGGGAGCGTACTCGGTTGTTTCTTCAACATACGTAGGCTCCGTGTACACCGGCTCGGTATATACAGGCTCGGTATATACAGTCTCAACAGTTG
>CAMBNE010000283.1 GCA_945868935.1 uncultured Clostridia bacterium | reverse complement strand
TCGTCGTGGAAAACGGGAATGTCGCACTTTTCTTTGAGCTTTTTCTCAATTTCAAAGCATCTCGGTGCCGCAATATCCTCAAGGTTAATTCCGCCGAATGAACCGCTGATAAGATAGATTGTATTTACAATTTCGTCAACGTCCTTACTTCTCACGCAGATAGGGAATGCGTCAACGTCTGCAAATTCCTTGAACAGCGCACATTTGCCCTCCATAACGGGCATACCTGCCTCAGGACCTATGTCGCCGAGTCCGAGTACTGCTGTACCGTCGGTGATTACGGCAACAAGGTTGTTTCTTCTTGTAAGCTCAAAAGATTTTTCATAATCCTTCTGAATTTCAAGACATGGCTCTGCAACGCCCGGGGTGTATGCAAGAGATAAATCCTCCGAGTTTGAAATTGAAACCCTTGATACTACTTCAATTTTGCCGTTCCATTCATAGTGCTTTTTAAGAGATTCTTTTCTTATATCCATAAAAATACTCCTTTTCATAATTTTACATAGCAAACATATAAATTATATACTGAAACTCGCTTTATATCAAGCCGTTTGAAGAAAATTATTGACTTTTAAGTTTATTTATTTTATTATTAGTACTGCGAGTGCGTTGAACAGCTGCGGGCAAAGTCCGAAAGGCTTTGTGCGAGGAAAGTCCGGGCTTCACAGAGCAAAAATAACGGCTAACGGCCGCCGGAGGCGACTCCAGGGATAGTGCAACAGAAAATTACCGCCGATTTATCGGTAAGGATGGAAAGGTGAGGTAAGAGCTCACCGGAGGCAGGGAGACCTGTCTGCCGTGTAAACCCTATTTGAAGCAACACCGTGGTAGGACATATACGCTTGCTCGGCGTGTCCTTAGGAGGTGGCATCGAGCAGTTTCGGCAACGGACTGCCAAGATAGATGGCTGTTCACGACAGAACCCGGCTTACAGACGCAGTCGCATAAAAGCACCTTGTAACTGAATTCGGTTACAGGGTGCTTGTGTTTTACTTATTGTTTTTGTTTATTATTTCTTCGGCGCATTTTATTCCGTCAACTGCGGCTGAAATGATTCCACCTGCGTAGCCTGCGCCTTCGCCGCAGGGATACAAGCCTTTAATCTTAATGCTTTCAAGTGTATCATTATTTCGTAAAATGCGTACAGGGGAGGAGCTGCGTGTTTCAACTCCTGTCAAAACAGCGTCACCGTTGTCAAATCCGTTTAATTTTCTTCCCATATCCTTTATGCCTTGTTTCATTGATTCCGAAACAAAATCAGGAAGAATTGTATTTAAGTCGCTTAATTCATAATCTGGACAAATACTCGGCTTGACTTCACCTATGCAAGTGCTTTTGGTGTTGCTTAAAAAATCCTCAACTCGCTGAACAGGAGCGTTGTAGTTGCCGCCGCCAAGCTCAAATGCTTTCTTCTCAAGCTCACGCTGAAAATACATACCTGCAAGAGGGCTGTCAGAATGAAAATCATCGGGTGAAACTCCGACCAGCAAAGCTGAGTTTGAGTTAATTTCATCTCGTGCAAATTCACTCATACCGTTAGTAACAAGCATATTTTCTTCGCTTGACGCATTAACAACCTTGCCGCCGGGACACATACAAAATGTATAAACACCTCTGCCGTTTGGTAAATGAGTGTTCAGCTTGTAGCTTGCCGCACCAAGTTTTTTATTTCCAGCGAATTTGCCGTATTGTGAGAAATCAATTTTTTCACGCAGATGCTCAATTCTTGCACCGACTGAAAATGACTTTGCCTCAATCGGAATACCTTTGTCAAAGAGCATTTCAAACGTATCTCTTGCACTGTGACCGATTGCAAGAATAATACTGTCTGTTTCAATTACTTCTGTTTTGCCTCGCTTTTCTACAACAGCACCGGTAATTTTTCCGTCTTTTACGTTGAATCCTGTCAGCTTTGTTTCAAAAAGGGCAGTACCACCGAGTGCAATAATTTCTTCTCTTATGTTTTTTACTGTGATTTTCAGATTATCTGTACCGATATGCGGCTTAGCGTTATAAAGTATTTCATCGGGAGCGCCGTGCTTAACAAATTCTTCTAACACTTTTCTCTGGCGTATGTCCTTTGTTCCCGTATTAAGCTTTCCATCCGAGAATGTTCCTGCACCGCCCTCGCCGAATTGAACGTTTGACGAGGTGTCAAGTTTTCCTGTAAGCCAAAATTTCTGCACATCATTGTGGCGTCTGTCAACGTCACGTCCACGCTCAATCAGAATAGGTTTTGCTCCGCTCTGCGCAAGTATTAGTGCGGCAAAAAGTCCTGCTGGTCCCATTCCTACAACAACAGGTGAAACGCCGCATTTCCATTCTTTGATTTCATATTGATACGGAGTAACCTTTACGGCGTTTTTACATTTTTTCAACACCGAATTTTCATTAATATTCAACTCAACGTCAATCGAACATGAAAAATAAATATTATCTTTCTTTCTTGCGTCAACAGAACGTCTGAAAATTGATACTGACTTAATCTCATTTTTATCAATATGAAGTTCTTTTGCCGCTTTTTTACAGATTATTTTATCGCTGTAGTCAAGCGGAATATGAACATTGTTAATTCTAATCATAAGTTTTCACCTGCCGTAAGTCCGCTTGCGAAAGCAAAATGAAGATTATATCCTCCGCATTCGCCGCAAAGGTCAATCGCTTCACCGCAAATGTAAACATTCTTAACAATTTTACTTTGCATAGTATTCTCATCAATTTCAAGTCCGTTCACACCGCCAAGAGCGCATTGAGCCTGTTCAAATCCGCAGTTTTCAACGACAGTGAAACGCAAGT
>CAMBNE010000282.1 GCA_945868935.1 uncultured Clostridia bacterium | reverse complement strand
CTTTAAATTAACAGCAAACACCTTCATTGCGTTTTCAGACGCTGTTTCGGTTAAATCATTTCTTATTTCACGCTCAATTGACGGGAAAATAAGTCTGTTGTAAGCATCTGTACAGGCTTCTCTTATAATATCGGAGCAAAGCGGATTTGTGCCTTTATCAAGTAATCGGTAAATTATATTAAGCGGTTTTTCACTGTCTGATTCAACAGAAGCCCTTAAAAAGCCCTCTTTCTCACCTCTGTTAATTGCAAGCAACCTATGCCCTGCTATTTTCTTAACGGGCTCTTTGAAATCGTAATAGGTTGTATAAACGCTTTCCTTTTCTGAATCGGTTGCAGTTGAAACTATTACACCGTTCACTGTTGTAAGGTTTCGAACTCTTTTTCTGATTTCTGCGCTGTCTGACACCTGCTCGGCAATTATATCCATTGCGCCCTGAATTGCTTGTTGTGCCGTTGCTACGCCCTTTTCTTCATCTATATATTTTTCTGCATCAGTATTAGGGTTAAATGAGCTGTCCTGCTTTATAATTTCAAGTGCCAAAGGCTCAAGTCCTTTTTCCTTTGCAACAGACGCTCTTGTTTTTCGCTTTGGTCTATAGGGACGGTAAATATCCTCAAGTTCTGATAAAGTTGAAGCCTTGTCAAGCAACGCAGAAATTTCATCTGTAAGCTTTTCCTGAGCATCAATCAGCGAACGTATTTCTTCCCTGCGCTTATCAAGTCCACGCAGATATTCAAGCTTTTCACTGAATTCTCTGATAAGCTGGTCGTCCATTGAGCCGTGCATTTCTTTTCTGTAACGTGCAATAAACGGATTTGTGTTGCCGTCATCAAGCAGATTAATTATGTTTTTTGCATACTCCTCTTTTATGTTGAACTGTTGTGCTAAAGTTTGTGAGTATTCCATTGTATCCTCCAAAGGTAATATTTCTACTAAATTATAGCACAAAAGGAAATCAAATGCACGAATTTTTTGTTTTCAGCCAAAAAAAGTATTTACATTTTATAAAAATAAGAATATACTATAAATAAATTAATAAAGGCGGGAGCTCAAGAGGGCTGAGAGGAAATGAATTGACATTTCGACCGTAATACCTGATTTGGATAATGCCAGCGTAGGGACTTAAACTGTAATTTTACGAAGTGTGTCTTTTGGCATACTTCGTTTTTGTTTTATTGAGAACTGCGTGTCGGGGCACCCGGCTTTTGTAAGGAGGGATAAAATTGATTTGCATTAACGGTGAAAAAATAGAAAAAGCTGAGATTTTACTGTCTGCTTATCTTGAAGAAAACGGAATCAATCCGCAGAGAATTGCTGTTGAATTAAACGGTGAAATACTGCCAAAGGCGCAGTACAGAGATACCGTTTTAAAAGACGGCAACGTTGTTGAAATTGTAAATTTTGTCGGAGGAGGCTGATTATGAATACTATAATTCCCGACAAAAGTGAAATTGATAATGTGCTTTCAATGAGGCACACGCAGGAAGTTTTTGAAAAGCTGAAAAATGCTCGTGTTGCCGTAGCAGGACTTGGCGGATTAGGCTCAAACATTGCGCTTATGCTTGCAAGAGCAGGTGTCGGTACACTTCATCTGATTGATTTTGACGAGGTGGACTTGAGCAACTTAAACCGTCAGCAGTATTTCATATGCCACCTCGGAATGTATAAGACTGATGCTATTAAAGATGAAATCAGCAGGATTAATCCGTACATTAACGTAATCACAGACTGCGTTAAAGTGACTGATGAAAACATTGATACGCTTTTTAAAGACGATATTATTATTTGTGAAGCGTTTGATAATCCCGACTGCAAGGCTATGCTTGTAAACCGTATTCTCGAAACAAGGAAAGATGCATACATAGTTGCCGCTTCGGGTATGGCCGGCACTGAAAAATCAAACACGATTATCACAAGAAAAATTGCAGACCGTTTTTACCTCTGCGGTGATGAAACAAGCGGTGCAGTTAAGGGTAATGGTCTGATGTCACCGAGAGTTACTATATGCGCCGCTCATCAGGCGAACACAATTTTACGTTTAATTCTCGGAAAATATGATGTATAAAGGAAGTAAGGAAATGGAAAATGACAAACTGATTATCGGAGGTCACGAGTTCAGCTCACGCTTTATTTTAGGCTCGGGCAAATATTCGCTTGACCTTATAAAAGCAGCGGTTGAAAATGCAGGAGCAGAAATCATTACGCTTGCTCTCAGACGTGCCGCAACGGGAAATGTTGCAAATATTCTTGACTACATTCCCGAAAACGTTACACTTTTACCGAACACATCGGGTGCAAGAAATGCTGATGAGGCTGTGAGAATTGCACGACTTGCAAGAGAAGTCGGCTGCGGCGACTTTATTAAAATTGAAGTTATTAAGGATTCCAAATATCTTCTGCCCGATAACTACGAAACAATTAAGGCTACAGAAATCCTTGCAAAAGAAGGCTTTGTAGTTATGCCGTATATGTACCCCGATTTGAATGTTGCAAGAAGTCTGCGTGACGCAGGTGCAGCTTCAATTATGCCTCTCGGTGCGCCTATCGGCTCTAACAAAGGTATATGCACAAAGGAATTTATTAAAATTCTGATTGATGAAATTGATTTGCCGATTATTGTTGACGCCGGTATCGGCAGACCGTCACAGGCTTGCGAAGCTATGGAAATGGGTGCAGCGGCTGTTATGGCTAACACTGCAATCGCAACGGCTGGAGACATTCCGCAGATGGCTGAAGCATTCAAAAAGGCAATTGAAGCAGGCAGACAGGCTTATCTTTCGGGACTCGGCAGAGTAATAGAAAA
>CAMBNE010000281.1 GCA_945868935.1 uncultured Clostridia bacterium | reverse complement strand
CATTCCGAATTCCGCATTAAATTTTGGTTTATTTTACTTAAAGGGATAACCATATTATATAACAGTGCTATGTTGATTTCAAGAGCAGTCAGCTCATAATCACCGAACATAAAACGGCACAATCCACCGATTTACAGCCTTTTTTCATAAGTATTTTTGCACATTCACCGAGTGTGTGTCCCGTTGTGATTATGTCGTCAATAATAAGGATTTTTTTATCCTTTATAAGCTCCTTGTCGATTATCCGATAAACTCCCATGACATTTTTGGCACGTTCACTCGCTTTTATGCTGTGCTGTTCAAGGTTTTCCTTAAACTTTTCAAGGGTGTCACAATACGGAATGTTCATAATTTTTGCACATTCTTTTGCAAGCAGCTCTGCCTGATTGTAACCCCTTTGAGCAAGACGCTTTTTGTGCATCGGTACGCAGGTAATTAAATCAAAATTAACGCCCTGATAGCTTTCAAGAATACTCTGTACCATTGGAAACGCAAGCTGTTTTGCATAGCCGCCTTTGTTGCCGAATTTGAATTTCTTTACCGCCTTTTTGAAAATTCCGTCATACGGAAACGGTGAGGTGCATTTGTATCCTCCGACAGCGTATTTGATAATCGCAGGTGAGGGAAACTTCTTTTTGCAGTTCTCGCAGGCATATTCTGTTTTGTGAATTACCGTTTCGCAGTACGGACACCTTACAGGAAATAAAATGTCCTTTGCGCTGTTTTTCAGTTTATCAATAAAGTCCGTCATCACGCAGTAAAAATTCCTTTAATCCGCTGTAACGCTTTGTACGGCGGTTGTTGTTTACCATATATTCAACGGTGTAGGGGTTGCCGACAAGTATGAGCGTTTTCTTTGCCCTTGTAACGGCGGTGTAGAGCAGATTTCTGTAATAAAGCTGAGGCGGTCCCTGAAACATCGGGATAATTACAGCGTCAAATTCGTTGCCCTGACTTTTGTGCACCGTAACGGCGTATGCAAAGTCGAGGTCGGACGCACTCTCATATGTATATGCGGCTGTCTTGTCATAAAAGCTGATTTTTATGATTTTAACCTTTTTGTCAATCTTTTCTATTATGCCGATATCGCCGTTGAAAATTCCCTCGCCGGTTTCGCCGTTGTCCTTGAACCAGCGAATATCATAGTTGTTCTTAATCTGCATAACCTTGTCGCCCGTGCGGAATGTCTTTGAGCCGATTGTTACCTCCTGCTTGTCGTCACTCTTTGGATTGAGGGCGTTCTGGAGCCTGAAATTAAGCTCTGCCGTTCCTAACTCGCCCTTCTTTGAGGGTGAGAGCACCTGAATGTTGTCAAAAGCAGAATAGCCGTAGGCTTTGGAAAGTCTGTTTGTGCACAAATCAATGATTACGTTTGTGACATCTGCCTTATTATTCCTTTGAAGAAAAAAGAAATCCTTGTCGGTCTGACTCAGCACAGGCATTTCACCGTTGACAATCTTGTGGGCGTTGGTGACAATAAGGCTCTGCTGTGCCTGTCTGAAAATTTCGTTTAGCCTTACAACCGGAATCATTCCGCTTTCGATAAGGTCACCGAGAACATTTCCCGGACCGACAGACGGAAGCTGGTCGGAGTCGCCTACAAGCACGAGCCTGCAACCGATGGGGAGTGCACGCATTACGCTTTCAAAAATAAAGGTGTCAACCATTGAAACCTCATCAACAATCAGTGCGTCGCACTTTAGCTGATTGCGCTCGTTTTTGTTGAATACAGGGTTGTCGTGCTTGTCCCAGCTCACTTCAAGCAGACGGTGCAGAGTTTTTGCCTCGTCGCCCGTAAGCTCGCTCATTCGCTGTGCCGCACGTCCCGTAGGAGCGGAAAGCAAAACCTTTTTGCCCTTGTTCTTGAGTATCTTGATTATCGCATTTAGGGTTGTCGTTTTGCCTGTTCCGGGACCTCCTGTAAGCACAAGCATACCCTCTGTAAGCGCAGAATTTATCGCTTTTTTCTGCAAATCGGCATAGGTAATTCCGTCGGTTTTTTCGCAGCTTTCAATTTCCCTGTCAATGTCCTTGATTTTTTCGGCAGGAAATTTGAGGAGCATTTTTATTCTTGAAGAAACGTACATTTCGCTTAAATGCAATTGAGGGGTGAACACAAATTCGGTTTCATCAAAGGCTTCACCGATCAGCGAGCGGTCAAAAAGCATTTCCTCCATACGCTCTTTAATTGTGTCAACGCCGACGTTTAAAAAGTCTGCTGAGATATCAATCAGCTTTTCTTTTGGCAGACAGGTGTGACCGTTGCGCTCGTTGTGACGCAGGATATATGTAATTCCCGCACGAAGTCTTACTCCGCTTTCTGGTTCGAGCCTCTCTTTTTTTGCGATGAAGTCAGCACTTTCAAACGAAACTCCGAAGTCGCCCTGACAAAGAATATACGGATTTTCCCTGATTCGGTCAACGCACCCTGCACCTAAAGCATTGTAGATTTTTACAGCCGAGGTGTTTGAAATTCCGTACTCGCCGAGGTAGAGCATAAGCGTTCTTACGCCCGTATTTGTCTTTAGCTGATTTGAAAAATCAAGAGCCCTGCTTTTGGAAATTCCTTTAATTAATGCAACTCTTTCGGGCTGAGTTTCCATAACGTCAAGGGTAGCTTCGCCGAATTCCGAAACAAGCCTTTGCGCAGTTGAAGCACCAATGCCCTTGATTGCACCCGAAGAAAGATAACGCAGAATGTCGGCACTTTCGGTAGGACGGCAGATTTCGCATATCTGAGCGGAAAACTGCTTGCCGTAGTTGCGGTGATTGGTGTAAACTCCCGTCAGCTTTACGGTGTCGCCGACATTTGCC
>CAMBNE010000280.1 GCA_945868935.1 uncultured Clostridia bacterium | reverse complement strand
GAGCAGACCTCAACAACCTTTTCAAAGCTTATTTTACCGCTGTTTGCGGCATCGAGCATATAGGGATAGAGGTTTTCTATGCCTGCACAGCCGTTGGGAATTTTTGTAAAATCGTCCTTGCCCCAGTCCTTTTCATAGCTCTGGAAGGGACAATGGTCGGTTGCAACGGTATCAATAAAGCCTGCTTTCAGTGCAGTCCACAAAGCATCCTGACTCTGCTGTCCCTTCATAGGCGGTGAGCAGACAAAGTTGCGTCCGTCCTCACGCTTATAAACGTCGCAGGTAAATTCAAGGTACTGCGGACAGGTTTCAACATAGATTTCGTGTCCCTCTGTCTTTGCCTTTATGCACTCCTCAAGGCCCTCTTTATCAGCCATATGAACAATATAAATCGGTGCGTCAAGGTGCTTTGCCCAATGCACTGCTCTCTTGTCTGCCTCTGCTTCAACAAATTCAGGGCGGCTGAGGTAATGATACCACGCACTTGTTTTGCCCTCTGATAAGAACTGCTCTGTTCTTATATCAATCAGGTCGGGGTTTTCTGCGTGAACATTAATCTTTGCGCCCAGCTCCTTTGCTCTTAAAAGCAATTTTACAAGAGTACCGTCGTCAACCATCATTTTTTCCTTCTTATAAACGAGGAAGCATTTAAAGCTTGTAATACCCTCGTCAACGGCAGTTTTCATTTCTTCAAGGATTTCACCGCCGTTTAAATCCGTTATACAACAATGGAAAGCATAGTCAACACACGCTTCTTTTTCGAGGATTGCTTTTTTTGGAATTTACAAGTCCGAGAATTGTTTCGCCTGTATGCTGAACGGGATAATCAAAAACCGTTGTTACTCCGCCGCAGGCAGCCGCTCTTGTTCCCGAAAGATAGCTGTCAGCCGAAACCGTACCGCCAAAGGGCATTGCAAGATGTGTGTGAACATCAAGCGCACCGGGGAGTACAAGTTTTCCGCTTGCATCTACTGTTTTGTCGGCAGTCACGGAAAGATTTTTGCCGATTGCTGCAATTTTGCCGTCCTTAACGGCTACATCTGCTTCAAAGCTTCCCGAGGATGTTACAACCGTACCGTTTTTGATAAGTAAATCCATTATGTTTCCATCCTTTTCTATAGATTTTGTGCCCGAATGAGCGGCAAATTACTGCCGCCCATTCAGACGAATAATTTTTGATTCAGTTATTATTTTGTGAAAAGTTCTTTCTTGTAAACAAGGTCAAGTCCCGATCTCTGGTATACCTGTGCAACCTCAAGGAGTTCCATACCGCCTGCGTTTGCAGAGGTGAGGTTAGCAACCCATGTTACACCGAAGTCAACTGTTCCGTTGCTTACTGCCGTTGTTTCGGAAATGTCACCGCCGCCGGGTGTGATTGTAACTTCAAGACCCACTTCGTCGTAATATCCCTTCGCATTTGCAACGTAGTAGCCCATAAACTGTGCCTGAGGCAGCCACTTTAGCTGGATTGTTACCTTATCCTTTTCGAGCTTGCCGAACTTGCCGTCTGTTGATGCTGTTGCGGCTTCAATGTACTGATTGTCCCTGATGTCGTCAAGCGTAAAGCCTTCGAGCTTTTTAGCTGCCGCAGAGTCGTCAAGCTTGATGTACTTCTTGCAGAGGTCAAGAGTCTGCTGCATAGCTTCCTCGTCCATCTTGCCGTAGTCGCTTACTGTGTTGCCCTTTGTGTCAGTTGTAACAAGCTTTGCAACCTCTTTAGCCATATAGCTCTGGTGGTCGGCTGATACCGATGAGCCTGCTTCAAATACGATTTCTGCGGCTTCTTCGGGATTTTCAACTGCGTATTTCCAGCCCTTCATTGACGCATAAAGGAATGCCTTGACTGTGTTGGGGTTCTCCTCTGCAAATTTCTTTGTGCAGAAAATGTTATCCTCGAGCATTGCAACGCCCTCATCGTTCATATCAATTACGCCTACAGTGTCGCCGTATTTGTAGCCGCCGTCATAGTCGTTCTTAACAAGTCCGAGCTCGTTGTATGTCATTGCAGAGGCAAGTGTGATATCGTCCTGGTCAAAACCGTCCATTGTAAAGTCCTCTGCAAGATAATCTGTGGGAAGGTCGTATTTCTGGAGAAGTGCGAGAATCTCGTACTCGTTGCCAAGTCCCCAGTTGCCGACCTTGCCGTCAGCCGCCGCTTTTTTGATAATCTCTTCATTTGACATAAGAGTGCCTGATGAAGATGATTCTGATGAGCTTCCCGATGATGAGGAAGATGATGAGGATGAAGATGATGAGCCGCAGCCTGCAAATGCAGATATAAGAATTACTGCTGCACAGCATAATGAGAGTGCCTTTTTTGCATTACTTTTGATTTTCATTTGATATTCCTCCATTTACAAAATTTATGTCAACCGATAATCGGTAAACAACGTAATTAATTCTTTGCTCTCCTGTTTTTAAGAACAATTGACTCAACTGCCATAAGCAAGCCGTACATTGCAATTCCTATCAGACAGGAAACTACGATATACGCCCATGCTGTAGGGTATTGTCCGAGTACGATATTTTCTCGGATTTCACGCCCCACGCCCACAATGTATTCGGCAAAGTACTCCGAAACTACTGCGCTGATAATACTGATAGGAACGCTTACTCTGAGTGCAGTAAAAACATACGGTATTGAGTTTGGCAGTCTGAGCTTAAAGAACACCGTACGTTTCTTTGCGGCATAGGAGCTCATAAGGTCAAGAGCGAATGGTTTGAGCTCTGTAAGGCCACGAAAAGCGTTGATGCTCATACTTGCAATACAGACTATCATAACAACAAGCGTTTTTGCTACCATACTTCTGAAATTCGGGTCGC
>CAMBNE010000279.1 GCA_945868935.1 uncultured Clostridia bacterium | reverse complement strand
TGGAAAGGCGCATTTTGCATTTGTGGAAAAATGTTAGTTATGTTAACACTCGATTTTTATAAAAATAATTACTAAATATTACAGAAATATTACACTGTTAAAGAGATAAAATAAAAGACGTTCAAAAGAACGCCTTTTACAGAACATATTTCTATAATGGAAATATATTATTCACCTTTAAATGTACCGTTTTCAATTTCAGCGAGCATAGCAAGTCTGTTATCGTGTCTGCCGCCCTCCTCGGGTGTATTAAGAAAAATGTCGGTATATTTTACGGCATCTTCTTCACTTGTAACTCTGCCGCCCATACAAAGAATATTTGCGTGATTATGACGCCGAGTCATCTCTGCACCAAACTCATTATTTACAACTGCGGCACGTATTCCCTTAACCTTATTTGCGGCAATTGAAATACCTATTCCCGTTCCGCAACAAAGAATGCCAAATTCAAATTCTCCGTTAGCTACGGCTGTTGCTACTTTGTATGCGTAAACAGGATAATCTACACTGTCGGTACTGTATGTACCGAAATCCTTGTACTCTATTCCCTTTTCATCAAGATACTTTTTTACTGCGCAGATTAAGTTATATCCGCCGTGATCACATCCAAGTGCTATCATTGTTTAACCCCCAACTTTTTATTTAGTTCTCTCTGAGCCTGCGGCAGTCTTAAGTATACAGGCATAAGCTCATCTGATGTTAATGTTTCGCCGTTTTTAATCTTTTCAAATGCCGCATAAGCAACAGAAGAAGCAGTCTGAATTCGGTTATTAAACGGTGCAAGCATAACATTTTCAAGCTCTGAATCTAAAAACTCGCTGCACAAAACTGCTCCGTCGCCAACGAGAACAACTTTTTCTCTGATATTCTGAAGTTCAAGCTTTAAGTCCGTAAGTGAAAGTGCTCTGTCGTCCGTCATTCGTGTAACAGAATTGCCGCTTACTCTGAATAAAGCATTATACACCTGTGAACAGCGAGCGTCCATTACCGAGCAGACAACGCAGTCGTTACCGAGCATATTATACGCCATACTCTCAAGCGTTGAAACTGAAACACAGGGTAAATTCTTTGGAAACGCTATTCCTTTTACAGCGGCTACGCCAATTCTTACTCCTGTAAAAGAACCAGGTCCTGAGTTCACGGCTACAGCGTCAATGTCGTTAACAGACAAGCCTGTATTTTTTAGCAGTTCATCAACCATAGGAATTAAAGTCTGACTGTGAGTAAGCGCAGTATTTATTGAAAACTCACCGATAAGCTTATTTTCTTCTGCAACGGCAACAGAAGCCGCCGTTGCAGAAGTATCAACAGCAAGTATTTTCACTGAATATCAACACCTTCAATCTCAAAAGTTCTTTCATCATCAGAGTCACCCTTTGAGATATTTATTCTTATTGCATTTTCCGGCAACGCACCCTCAATGTTTTCGCTCCACTCAATTACGAGAACACCGTTATCAAGGTAGTCAAAAAATCCCGTTGAATACAAATCCTCCCACGAGGTTACTCTATACATATCAAAGTGGTAGATAATGTATTTTCCGTGATACTCATTGACAAGGGCAAAAGTCGGACTGGAAACGCCGTCGTCTACACCAAGGCCTCTGCAAAGTCCTCTTGTAAACGCAGTTTTTCCCATTCCGAGCCCTCCGAAAAGAGCAATTACTTCGTTGCCTGAAAGCTTTTTTGCAACTGATTCACCGATTTTTTCTGTGTCTTCGGTCGACTTTGAAACTAATGTATTCATATCAGAAAAGACCGACAATCTTTCCGTCGCTGTCAACGTCAATGCTGTGAGCGGCTGGAGCCTTAGGAAGTCCGGGCATTGTCATTATATCACCTGTGTAGGCAACAACAAAGCCAGCTCCGTTTGAAAGAGTAACATTTCTTACGGTGATTTCAAAGTCTTTCGGTGCACCGAGTAAGGCGGGATTATCGGACAATGAATACTGCGTTTTTGCAATACAAACAGGAAGCTTGTCTGCTCCGAGAGCCTCAACCTCTTTTATTGCCTTTTCTGCGGCTGTTGTGTAATTAACCTTGCTCGCACCGTAAATAGTAGTTGCTATTTTTTCGATTTTCTCTTTTACGGTGAGGTCAAGTGAATAAATAGGAGCAAAATCAGACGGCTTTTCGCAAGCCTCAACAACCTTTTTGGCAAGCTCGATACCGCCTTCGCCGCCTTTTCCGAACACATCGGAAAGTGCAAAGTCAGCTCCGTTTTCACGGCAGTAGCTTTCAATATATTCAAGTTCTTCCTTGCTGTCTGTACCGAAACGGTTGATTGCAACAATTACCGGTACGTTGTATTTACGCATATTTTCAATATGAACTCCGAGGTTTACAATGCCCTTTTTGAGAGCGTCAAGGTTTTCATTTGAAACCTCTGCTTTCGGAACACCGCCGTTGTATTTAAGTGCACGGCAGGTAGCTACAATTACGATTGCAGACGGTGAAAGGCCTGCATAGCGGCACTTGATATCAAGAAACTTCTCGGCACCAAGGTCAGAACCGAACCCAGCCTCGGTTATGCAGTAATCGGCAAGCTTTAATGCAAGCTTTGTAGCTCTTACGCTGTTACAGCCGTGTGCGATATTTGCAAAAGGTCCGCCATGCATTATTGCAGGAGTACCCTCAAGAGTCTGAACAAGGTTAGGCTTGATTGCGTCTTTTAAGAGTGCAGTCATAGCACCGTCAGCCTTTAAATCCTTTGCATAAACAGGCTCGCCCGAATATGTGTAAGCAACAAGAATTTTTCCAAGGCGCTGTTTTAAATCGTCAATATCATTTGCAAGGCAGAGAATAGCCATTACTTCTGACGCTACGGTGATGA
>CAMBNE010000278.1 GCA_945868935.1 uncultured Clostridia bacterium | reverse complement strand
ATATTGAAATAAACGTCATAGCCTCCGTAATTTATGATAAGCTCTGAGGGGGTGTCACCCTCCCACGAGGCAACCTTGACGGACATATTCTTGTCGTTTGAATATGTTGCTACAATTGTGTCGCCCTCTACGGCATATGCACCCGAACCGACAGATGACGAAGTTACCGAGTCGGTGAACGTTCCGTCGCTGTTGAAGGTGATTACTCCTTGCGAGAATGACGAGCCGAACACTTCACGCAATGAACATTCTTCGTTGGTTGAGGAGTCAATTGCCTTGTAGGGCACGTAGGTTGCGTTGAAATAGCTGACTTCCTGACCGCTCTGTGTGGGAACTACTACCTTTGGCACCTCGGAGGTTTCGCCTGTAAAGGATTCAATCTGTGTTGTAGGCTGAACCGTTGTTGCGGACTGGATAGTTGTATCGGCTGACTCAGTTGAGATTGACTGAACGGTTGAAGGTGTCTGCTGTGCGGTTGATGAATATGTGTTTGCAGGATTTAAACCTGAATTTAAGAATATTACTGCACAAACTACACCTATGATTATTACTGCCGCCACAATGCAGATTATGACAAGTGGTTTTTTTGAGCTTTTTGCGCTGTGTCGTCCTACCATTATTCCTGCACTCCTTTCGAATTTTCGTCATTTTTTAGCTTTAAAAGCACACTTCGCTTTACCATTCTTCCGTTATAGTAGATATATTCGTCACCGTCGGCATTTTCGTCAACTTCAATACTTGAAAATCCCTCTGCTATATTTTTCTTCGGAGTTTCTTCTTTATCATCAAAAATGCCGTTCTTTCTGTTCTCTATCTTTTTGTCAATTTCTTTGCTCTTTTCATCGTTACCGACTATCATATTGTACATTGGTTTATATACAGCAGAGTTGATTATGAACGACATTATCGACGGAACAAAGAAAAGTGCAAGGACTATTGTTGCGATAATTACCGCAATCGGCACGTAACAGCACATAAGAACTGTTGCGCAAATCAGAAAAAGCACGAACAAGCCGAGGGTGGCAATTAAGTTGTGCTTGAATTCACCGAAGGTCATTAATGCGCTGTTTTTGTAGATATTTTTCATTGAAATATCAAACGTTACGGTCATCGGCGGTATGTAGTAAAATGCAAAAAGGAAAAATATGCTTACTATTATACTGATTGCAAGGAAAATGTAAAAGACTCCGTTGACCTTGCCGAAAGATGTATACATTGTGATTGAATAGTAGCTGAAAAATATAGCTACATAAAATATAACTCCGTGAATGAGGAATCGCAGGAAGTTTTCCTTGACGCCTGAAATGAAGTTATGTAAAACTTCTACGTTTTCCTCTCCCCTGACCATATGCGAGGTGACCTGAACAACGCCTGCATAGAACGGGAAAAGCGGTATTGCCGTTAAAAACAGTATAAAGTTTGAATTCAAGCCCGTAATTGTGTTGATAAACCAGAATATGCCGAAAAATACGGCTGACGGTACTGCGAAAAGCAGATTTGTCAGCAACAGCTTCGGAAAATTATGAAATAAGCTTGAAATAACAGATGTCAAAACCAGAGAGCTTTTTTCAGTTGACATTTTATACCTCCGACTTTTGCATAAGCAAAATCTAAAAATTAAACGCTCCTGCAAACAACGTCCAGAGTGCCGTATCAATAAGAGCTGCACAGAACGTCATTATCAGAGAAGCTATAAGGTGAGAG
The DNA here is from genome assembly GCA_945868935.1 of uncultured Clostridia bacterium. GTDB lineage: Bacteria > Bacillota > Clostridia > Oscillospirales > Acutalibacteraceae > Ruminococcoides. The sequence goes on along the minus strand of CAMBNE010000278.1, from coordinate 1,133 downwards.
CAAAGTGAGGTTGCTCCCGAACGCATTGACTGCCTGGGCGGATATTTTCCGAACGTATAGACAAACATATCCTTTGAAAACATAAAGGAGTTTGACGAAAACATTACAAGCGCAATGCAGAATAAAAATGTACCCGGCAACAGCACAAGCAGATAGAATCCGACACCGCCGAGCTGCTGCACTGCAAAAAGGTAGCCTGCCGTTAAGCCTGTGCCGAAGCCCTTGAAAAGGACGGCAAAAGGCATAACGAACACTCCCCAAGGGGTGAGTCCGAGTAAAAATACGGAAAACAGAAATATAAAATCTGACGAAAAGCATGCACAGAAAGTAACTGCTGCGTTCTGTGCAAGTCTTGCGTCAAGGTTTGTTGTGAATAAAAAATCGAGAGAATTAAGCAGTGTTTCGCCTGAATTTTGTGCACAGATTGAGCCTGCGACAAGTCCGACAAGCAAAACTGAGGTGAACATCACCCTTAAGCCGTATCGCCTGAAAAAATATTGCAAATCGGAAAGCGTTATTCGGCGTATTCCTCTTCTGCCTAATTCTGTCTTTTTGAACGAAAATACCAAGCTTTTCATAAATACATTCCCTTCGTTTTATCGGTGTCAGCCAAGTACAGGCTTTGGTTGTCCCGTTAAAAATTTATGCGAAATGTATTTATAATATGAATGTTACCTGCCAAGCTCCTCGGCACGCTTTGTACAGGCGTCCATCGCGTCCTGAACAGCCTCGTAAAATCCGTGCTCCTTGAGCTTATCAAGTGCGGCTATTGTTGTGCCGCCCTTTGAACTTACCTTCTGAATAAGAACATCGGCGCTGTCGCCGCTTTCACGAAGCATCGCCGCTGAGCCTTCGAGCGTTGCGCAGACAAGATTCATAGCCTTATCATAGTCTATCCCCTGCTTTTGTGCATAATCAGCCATTGCTTTTGCAAAAAGGTAGATATACGCAGGACTGCTGCCGTTTACAGCGATAATCTCGTTCATATGCTCCTCGGTGATGTATTCGCATACGCCGCTGCCTGCAAACATATTATATACAACCTCTTTGTCCTCGTCGCTGATGTTGTCGGACGGGCAGAGTGCAGAAGCGCCCTTTTTGAGCAGTAAAGGAGTGTTGGGCATCACACGCAC
>CAMBNE010000277.1 GCA_945868935.1 uncultured Clostridia bacterium | reverse complement strand
ATGTATAAGAAGGACTTGATTCGTCAGGTTTTTCTTGTTGACAACAATCTCAACACTGATATAATGCTCGGCTACCATTCGCACAATAACTTTCAGCTTGCTTTTTCAAATGCACAGGCACTTGCCGAATACAATACAGAGCGTGAAATCATCATAGACTGCAGTGCAAACGGTATGGGAAGAGGTGCAGGGAATCTGTGCTCCGAGCTGTTTATGAATTATCTTAACAAGGAATACTCCGCTCACTATGACGTACTGCCGATTCTTGAAATTGTTGACCAGTATCTTGTGCCGATTTCGCTTTCAAATCCTTGGGGATATAACTCAGCTTATTTTCTGTCGGCGGCAAACAACTGTCACCCGAATTACGCAACATACCTGATGACAAAGCACTCGCTTTCAATGTCATCAATCGGCAATATTCTTCAGCAGTTACCGAAAGAACAAAAGCGTTTTTTCAACAAACAGCTTATTGAGAATATCTACCAGAACTACCAGAGCAACGCCATAAACGACATCGAAACAATCACAAAGCTCCGCAAGAAATTTGACGGAAAGGAAATTCTTGTAATTGCACCCGGCGAAAGTGTTAAGTCCAAAAAAGATACCATACTAAAATACATCTCAAAGAAAAAGCCGTTTGTAATTTCGGTAAACTTCATTCCCGATTTTGTAAAGCCCGATATGGTGTTTGTCGGCAACGCAAGAAGGTATGAAGCGCTTGGCGATAAGCTCGACATCAAAAAGTCGGTTTTTACCTCAAACATTCCAAAATTACCGAAAAAAGCGGTAAAGGTCAACTATTCCGAGCTTGTAAGCGCATCAAACGATGCATCCGACAGCTCGGGAATAATGATTCTGAAACTGCTGAAAAAGACCTCGGTAAAAAGCGCTGCACTTGCAGGCTACGACGGCTTTTCAAAAAATCCGCTCGGCAACTACTTTTGCAATGATTACTGTGGAATTTACGAGCCTGTTCTGTTGCAGGAGAAAACGCTTGCGATAAGCGAAGAACTTGAAAGCATTTCAAAGAAAATGAAGATAAAGTTTGTCACTCCGTCAATTTATAACAAGAGCAAAAGGAGCAAAAAGAAATCCTGATGAAGCTGATTGATAAATCAAAAAGAAAACTGAAAAAACTGAAAATACGTGCAGTTATGAAAAGCCGTTTTATACTCGAGGGTTTTTACAAATACGGCGACAGCGATAAAGGCTTTTTCCGCAAGAGCATTTATCTTTTATCACTATATTTTTCTGCGTTGATAAACGGAAAGGACAAATCAAGGCCGTATGTATATGAGCGCAAAAAATACACGATAAAGCCCTGCACAAGCGCACCCGAATCCTCGTTTGCAAAGCGCCCCTCATTTACTCTTATGGCTAAAAATTTTCTTGTAAACGACGTGATTTCATTTGATGTTTTTGACACGCTTATTCTCCGTCCGTTTGACAATCCTAAGTCTGTTTTCTTTATTTTAGGCGAGCTTAACAAGTGCCCCGGATTCAAGCGTTACAGAGAGCTTGCGGAAAAGATTGCACGTAAAGATGCGTTTGAAAAAACAGGCAGTTATGAGGTTACTCTGCGTGACATTTACGAAAAACTCAACAGATTTGTAATTATCGACACCGAAAAAGCAATGCAGTACGAAATTGAAACAGAGCTTAACCTTGTCTTTGCAAACCCGTATATGCAGAATGTTTTTAAAGAGGCAAAGAATCTGAACAAAAAAATCATAGCCGTATCGGATATGTATCTTCCGAAGGACGTAATTGAAAAGATGCTCAACAAATGCGGCTATGACGGCATCGATGAAATCATAGTTTCAAACGAGTACAAAAAAAGCAAGCGTACTGGCGAGCTTTTTGAAATTGTAAAGAACAAGTGCGGCGAAAACGCACGATACATTCACATCGGCGACAATTACGTTTCGGACAACCTTTCGGCTGAAAAAAGCGGCTTTACACCGATTTACTACAAAAACGTCAACGCAAGAGGAAACGCTCACCGAGCCTTTGATATGACTTCACTTATCGGCTCTGCATATCGTGGAATTGTCAACGCAAAGCTGCAAAACGGCGACAAAACCTACTCGCAGTATTATGAGTACGGCTACACCTACGCAGGCTTTTTAACACTCGGCTACTGCAACTATATTCATAATTATGTAAAACACAACGGCATTGAAAAATTACTGTTTTTATCCCGTGACGGTCACATTCTCAAAGCCGTTTATAATAAGCTGTTTCCCGACGAAAAAACGGAATACGTCTACTGGTCACGCTCGGCGGCAACAAAGCTGACGGTCAAAAAGTTCAGAAATGAACTGCTTTTGAGATACATAAAATACAAAATTCCTCGCAATATGACGCTTGAAAAAATACTTGCCGCAATGGACTTGCCGCAGATACAAAAGCCGCTTGAACAAAGCGGACTTACTCCCGACACTGTACTCACAAAGGAAAATTATGAGGACATTGTAAAGGTGTTTACCGACAACTGGGATATTGTTGTAAAGAGGTTTGAACGCAGTAATAAAGCGGCAGAGGAGTATTACCGTAATGTTATCGGCAACAGCAAAAGCGCCTGCATTGTTGACATTGGCTGGGCGGCAAGCGGCTTTTCGGCACTGCGCTACCTTATTGAGGACGAATGGAAAATTGACTGCGAGGTATCGGGACTTGTGGCAGGCTCAACATATCTTCACGATATGGATATAATTGAAGCACAGCTTACAAAAAACGTTATATCCTCATATATGTTTTCACAGCGTGACAACCGTGAAATACGCCGTGACCACAACGTAAAGCAAATGTACAGCGTGTTTACGGAAATTATGCTCA
>CAMBNE010000276.1 GCA_945868935.1 uncultured Clostridia bacterium | reverse complement strand
TGATGCTGACAATCCTGTTTTATCTGCAAAGAATATGTATATTATATACACTATTGCATATGCAAGCGCAAGAACGAGTGATGCGTTTGAATCGCAAAGAATAAGCGAAAACAGATTTGTAGCAACGCAGGTGAAAATCCAGATTTTGCTCACTCTCGGCTGATTTACGGATTTCATCAGCTTTTCTTTATAGAGCATATGACAGCATACTATTGACACCACAGAAACAAAGCCCAGCAGATTAGGATTGACGTAAACGCCTGTAAAACGATTTTCGTAGATTGTAAATTTAATCCAGTACCACTCAAACGTAATACCGAACATAAGGCAGAAGATACCGATTATATTCGCAACGGTTGTAACATAGACTATGAATCTTGCAATTGAATAAAGCTCACTTCTGAAATCAAAATCAGGCTCGGTATGCATTCCGTAAAACACAAAAAAGCAAACAATAACATGAAGAAGCATTACAAGGCTGTATATAATTGTTTCAGAGAAGTTTATGATAATTGACAAAAACGAGAAAATCAGAAAAGCACCTATCCAGAGTCCGAAACGAAGCTTGAAGAAGGTGTTGTTGACACGCTGATTGTAAATTGCAAGTCCTACTCCCCATATAAACAGGAAAACAAGCAGAACATATGCAGGAATCTGGAGAAATGCTATGTTACAGAAGAATAAATCAGCTATGTAGAGCTTTCTGAAAAGCGAAGAATCCTTTAACTTTTCTTTAACAGCTATCATTTTTATACCTCTTATCAGCAGAAAACTTCTTTGACGGTTTTTAACATAAGCTTTAAATCAGAACGAAATCCGAAATTTTCGGTATACTGTAGATTATATTTCATTTTTTCGGGAAGTATTTTTTCAACATACACCCTGTCAACATCCTGCTCTGAGCTTAAAAGCTTTTCCTCGTCCTTATACATAATAGATGCAAGCGAGGTTATACCTGCAGGAATAAGGAGCGTTGCAAGGTATTCGGGTTTGTATTGCTCAACATACTTTGGCACTTCGGGACGTGTTCCCACAACGGACATACTGCCCGAAAGCACATTGAAAATCTGCGGAAGCTCATCAAGGCGGTATTTTCTTAAAAATCTGCCGACTTTTGTCACCCTTGAATCGCTGTCGGTAGTAACAAGCGAGCCGATTTTGTCGGCATTTTCAACCATTGTGCGGAATTTCAGTATTTTGAAATGTCTGCCGTAGGTTGTAACACGCACCTGTCTGTAAAAAACAGGACCTTTTGAAGTCGCCTTGACTGCAACAGCTATAATCATTATAGGAACAATAAGTATGACAAGCAGTATTACGGAAAAAATCAAATCCGTAATACGCTTTAGTACAAGACTGCCTGTTTTTTTACTCAAAATATCATAATAACGTTTTACTTCCTCGCACTGAAACTGCTTTGGAAGCTTATCAAATGATTTCATGCCATATCTCCTTATAATAAGCATAAATATTGCATTTTACTATGATATTATATATCTTTTTAAAATCTATTTCAATTATTATTTCAAAATCTTAATAATTTACGGCATAACGTAAAAACCGACGGTATGCAGCCGTCGGTTTTTAGGTAATTTTATGGAGTAATCAAGCACATAGAAAGGAAGTTGTCAGTTAATTAATTTAAGATAATCTTTATCTTGTCTATACTATACCACAGCCTTTGTTAATTGTCAACACTTTTTTTAAACTTTTTTAAAAAATAATATGTCAATTATTTAATTATTTATAAATCACTAAACCTCTTGACTAAATGCTTAAAAAAATGTAAAATTAAAAGTATAGAAAGGCGTGAAAAAATGGCAAAGAAAATTAACAAGGAGGAATATATTATGAGCAACGAATACAATCCTGACCTTGTCACATTAATCAGTGACGATGGAGAAGAAATTGAATTTGAAATCCTTGATATAATTGAAAATGATGAAGGAAAGTTTTATGTGCTCTACCCTTACTATGCAGACCCTGCTGACGCAGTGAATGACCCGGGTGAGTATTATATTTTTGAAGTTCAGGAAATTGACGGCGAAGAGGAGCTTGCTGAAATTGAAGACGATGAAAAGCTTGACAGAATTGCCGCTATCTTCGAAGAAGAATATAATAAAGAACTTTTTGATGAGGATGAGTAATTTTTTAATTCTTTTAACATAATATAATATTAGGATTTTAATTGACTTTAGTCTTATTTCCTGCCCGATTCGCGAATGATTTTAAAATAACCCTACAACTCTTAAATCGGGAGCTTGGCTCTTTAAGCGGTGTGCAGACCTCCCGTGTTCGGAAGAAGGGAGCCTGAAGCTTAAAGGCGGGCACCCACCTGCTTTTTCGTAGGCAGGTTATTATTTAAATCATACGGTCGGGCGGGATTTTTATTGTTTATAATTTTCCAAATTTTTCTTGAGTTCTATTAAAAACAGGAGTAAAAATATATGAATGTTTCAGTTCTCGGATGCGGCAGATGGGGCAGCTGCATTGCCTGGTATCTTGACAAAATCGGTCATAACGTGCTTTCCTGCGGTCTTGCCGACGCCCCTGAGTTTATTCAGCTTGAAAAAACGCACAAAAACGACTATCTGACTTTTACAGACTCCATATAAGTATCCTCGGATATGTAAAAAGCAGAAGTAAGAGAGAAAGTAATAGTTATTTAAATTTATTATAAATATAATAGTTATAATTTTGAAGATATTTCAAAGTACAACCTTGATAATAAAATTATTGTGCTTTGTATGAAGGGCGTTGAAGCGTCAACAGGCAAACGTCTGAGCGAGGTTGTCGGGGATTTTGTTGACGAAAGCAAAACGCCGATTGCTGTATGGGTAGGTC
>CAMBNE010000275.1 GCA_945868935.1 uncultured Clostridia bacterium | reverse complement strand
TTATCCAAACAACACGCATTATTATAAATACGGAGCGTAGCGACCATTAATTCCGAATTACGCATTCCGCATTCCGAATTAAATTTTGGTTTATCTCCTTTGATAATTCCGAATTAAATGGATAAACATAAAATCCAAAAATTATGCACCCAAATCAAACAATCAGTTGTTATTATTAATAGAAGCGCTTCAGAACACAAAAGAGAGGGTGAGAGTATTGAAGGACAAACTTTTGCTGAAACTGAAAAAACACGACGAAAAAGCATTACAAGCTGTAATAGAGCAATATTCACGTCTTGCGGCAACGGTTATAAACAATATCTCAAAAGGAAGTCTTACAAAGGAAGATATTGAGGAAACTGTTGCAGATGTGTTTGTTACACTCTGGAATAATGCGGATAAAGTGCAGGAGGGCAAGCTGAAAGGATATATCTGCTGTATCGCCAGAACACGCACACTTAATAAGATAGCAGTCAACAGAAATAAAGCTGTTCTCAATATTGACGACTACGACCCCGAGGATGATTTTTCTATTGCGGATGAAACCGAGAAAAAGGACATACATAGGGAGCTTCGTGAGATTATCAGAGAAATAGAGTTACCCGACAGGGAAATCCTTATCAGGTACTACTATTATTATCAGACAGTTTCACAGATTTCCGAGGCTATGGAAATAAACATCGAAACGGTGAAATCCAAGCTCAGGCGAACCCGCAATAAAATCAAAACAAAACTTATTGAAAGGAGTTACACACTATGAAAACTACATTCAAGAAAGTTTTTGACGAATTCGACGACGAACTTATGAATATAGATGAATTCAACGCCTGTGAAAGTATTGATATTGACGTTGAAAAAATCAAGACAGAAGTGCTAAAGCGTATTGATGATAAAAACGGCAAAAAGAAATTCAGCAAAAAGTTAATTACCTTACTTGTTGCGGCGGCAATATTAATTACCGGCACAGTCGGAGCCTTTGCAACAGGAAGTGTTCAGAGTGTTTTCAAAGAGCTTTTCAACAATAGCGGTATGAATTCCGCAGGACTTTACGACGGCGGAAATGTTGAAATTGTCAGCTGTGACGACAGTCTCAATGTTGAGCTTCTCGGAGTGACAGGTGACAGCAAAAGGCTGTACTCGGCAATTGAGATTACCAAAAAAGACGGCAGTGCGGTTATTGATGAAGATTACGAAGAACCGCATTGCTGGTTTAAAGATATGCCGACGCCTATGCCTGAGGATAAAACCATATACGACTACCTTTCCTGCAAAGCCGAATATGTAGATAAAAACGGTAATTCATCACACAACAAAGCATTAAATACAATAAAGTATTCGCTCAGTGAAGATAATAAGAGTATTAAGCTATTCATTTTCAGCAGAATATTTGAGGGAGACTTTAAGGACGGCAGAGCGACTGTAACAAGCGAGAGCATTGGAGCCTATAATATTCATGAGGTTATTTATGAGGTGGATTATGCGGGAAAAACTTATTCGGATTATGATGATACCGAGCCTTTTGATGAAGAGCTGATTGACAGGCGTTTGCAGGAGCTCGGCATCACAGAAGACGACTGCCGGACCATAGAGAGCGGTCAGAAGATGAAGTACTGTTGGTGCGATAAAAAAATTTTTGACCTTCCCTTTGAACTCAGCTTTGACCTCAACTACAAATCAGACGGCATCATCAGCAAGGAACTGACTATTGAAGATGCTCCGAATGTTATTAAGCCGATTGCCGATAAGGTGAAAATGGAGATAACTCCGTTTGCCGTTTATCTTTACGGTCAATGCGATAAAGAGTCAGCGAAAGAATCCGGCTGGTCAGGTAAGGAAGTGACTTATAATAACGTTTATGATAACTTTTGCTTTAATGATGTAGACGTAGCAGGAACCTCTAAAATTGTATTCAACGATGGTACGGTTTACTATCTCCATCCTGACGCAGGCGGCAAATCGGGCGTTGGAGAAGACAGAAATGCGGATTACTACGAGGAAGAAATTCCATTGGCTTTTTCAACCGTAGCCGGCTCGCTTGTATTTCCGGAAATTAATGCAATAGATACAAGAGAAGTAAAAACCGTTATAATTAACGGAGATACGGTTTACAGCAAATAAATTTAAAACAGGTGTACTGGTTTGAAAAAATCTGTACGCCTGTTTGTTTTATATAATTCGTGATTTTTTATACGTTATCTGTTGCGAATTTAATTGATTTTGTAACTTTGTTATGATAATATAATGATAGATTATTTTGGGGTGAGAGTATGGAATTTGACTGCGGATTTGTCAAAGAAAACAAGTGGTTTCGCTACAGGGCAGGGGCGATAATTATTGAGGACGGATATGTGCTTTTTGTAGGCAACGAGCGTGACAATTATCTCTACTCCGTCGGCGGTGCAGTGCATATAGGCGAGTCAGCCGAGGACGCAGTAAAAAGAGAGGTTTTTGAGGAAACTGGTGCACATTACGAGATTGACCGAATTGCTTTTATCCACGAAAATTTCTTTAAGGGCAGTGAAAGCCTTGACGGGCTTGACTGTCACGAAATTTCAATTTACTTTCTGATGAAGCCGAACGGAAATCGCAATTTGACCTGCAACAGCATTACGCAGACGGGAGAAAGGGAAAACCTGCACTGGATTCATGTTGACAGACTCGGCGAGTACAAAGCCTTTCCGACATTTTTAAAGGATAGAATCAACTGCATCGGAAACAAAATTGAGCATATCATAACTCGTGAATTGTAAAATAAGGCTCAAAAAATAAATCTAATTTGTGAGCTAAACCATAATTTAATTCGGAATGCGTAATTCGGAATGCGTAATTCGGAATTAAGGTCGAGTGGATA
>CAMBNE010000274.1 GCA_945868935.1 uncultured Clostridia bacterium | reverse complement strand
ATTTCAACTACCGGAGCAATATCGTTAAGTATGTCATCATCATATGTATCATCAAAGTCCGGCACAGGTTCATAATCAGCCTTGTCGGCAGATTGTGAATATTCCTTGTATTCTTCCTCTGTTGGAACTCCTAAAGGAGAGGGAGGAGTAACGGGATTGTTTTCGTCAAACTGTTTTTCAAGTTCTTGCTGTTCAGCTTCAGATTCGGCATTTGCTTTTTTCTCGTATTCCGCTATGCTTTGCACTTCAATTTCATTACGGGTAGAATACATCTGATTATATGCAATTAAACGCTCTTCCCAAATTGGAGCATACTCTATATCAACATAGGTGTTGTTATGAACATACTCTTTGTATTTTGAGCCGCATTCTGCAAATAATGGGTGATTTACGGTATCATACTTATCAAGATACATAGGCTTTTCATAGCCGACAAAAATGATTGTGCTTCCGCCGTAGGGCTTACTTTTTCCCTTTGGTTTAATAGCTGACTTGATTTCATCGGGATAAAGCAACGGTCTTTCTGATACTGCTTCGGTATCCTGACCTCCGCCACCCTGCATACTGCCCCTGTTGTAAGTGCGGCTGTCATTGCGAACAGTAATTTTACCGAGTTTGTCGGAAACATAGTCAAGCGTTTCTTTATCTTTTGAACCGAGTAGGGTAAAGGTGTCGCAGTTACCGATGATTGAATCATAGGTCTTTTCATAAATTGCTTTAAGCTGTGACAAGCCCTGCAAAACAATACAAATGCGTATGTTATATGAACGAACAACAGACAAGGTTTCATTAAATGCAGGAATTTCACCGATATTTGCAAACTCATCAAGTTCGCAATTGACCAACAGAGGTAAACAGCCGTTATAGTTGCTTTCTGCAACTCTTTGCAGCCTTTCAAATAACTGCGAATAAAACAGATTGCAAACTACTTTATAAGTATTTCTTGCCGCAGGAAGTATAAGAAATATTGCAGTTTTTTTCGCTCCGATTCTGTCAAAGTTCATTTCATCAGTGGAAGTGATTGCATCTAAATCGGTTGTTGACCACAAAGATAGCCTTGTGGAGAGAACTTCATTAATTGATGATTGTGTTTCCTGTGCGTTTGACTGCATTCCGCTCCAGTTGATTGTAGCTGCGTCATTCGGATAAATTGAAGCGTGTTTATTCAGACATCTTGCAAGCTCACAGCTCATATCTATGCTGCCGTTTTTATATCTTATTGAATTCAGTAGTCTGATAACTCTGCCGAAGGTTTTAATCTCATTATCTGACTTATAGAGATACATCATCAGAGCAATAAGAAGTTTAAGCGCAGCTCCGGTAAAGAAATCATCCTTTTCACCCTCGCCTGCTGTGTTTTTCATAAATAAACTTGCAACATTTACTACGTCTTGTTCTGACGTAATGTAGCAGAACGGATTGTAAGAATTTGAATAATGCAGATTAACAAGATTCAGCACCTTTACAACGTATCCGTGAGCCTTAAGCATTTTTGCACAGTCACGATATAATTCGCCTTTTGGGTCGGTTACTACATAAGAGCCGTTAAGCTGTAATATGTCGGGCTTAATTTTTCTGAATGATTTACCTGCACCCGAACCGCCTATTACTATTTCGTTCAGATTTGCGGCTAAATCAGAGTTGAGCGGTAAATATGTATCACGAGCAAGCGGTATTCCATTTGTACTCTGTTGGAGGAACTTTATTTCATATTCATTCGCCCATCGTGCTGAACCGTGCTCCATATTCTTGAAATCGTTTCGGCTTCGTGAGGTCATATATATGAAAATCAGTAAGATTATCGCTACGTACACATACCATATTGATAAATGAAACCATAAAATATTGCAAAAAATATCCGGTGTAAAAGGCAAGGAAAAATCACACGACGTCATCGAGGACACAGCGATAATTGTATCAGATAAATTTGTAACTTTACCGTGAACATACTCATAATCCAAAAAGCAATAATATCCGTATGATACCAACAGAAAAAGAATGAAAATCATTACAGCGAATGTGATAATTATCGGTTTTTTGCTTTTGTGACGACGGAGTATATTTTCATTAGGTAATCCCATTTAATATACCTCCTCAGGCAGTAATTGATGAATTAAACTGCGTCTGTATTTTCTTGATTTTCAGTTTTACCCATTCGGGGGTATTTTCCTGTTTTAAAATGCCGAGAATATCATTTCGGTTAAAGCGTGATATTTCCCCTGAAAATAAGTTTATACATATAACGGAATTACCGAAAGCTGCATTATCAGCTCCGTAACCGCCTGTGCAAAGATATATTTGCTTATTCGGGTATCGGTATTCAGGCTTTAATGCAGATTCTCTTATAACAATGATTTTATTGTTAATGTCAGTATCGGTTGATAGCTTTTCAACTTCATCTGCTTTGATAATATCAGAGCCTGAATTACGTTCACGCATTTCTTTACAGGATTTAATCGCTGTTTGTATGCGACTGTTCCATTCATCGAGTGCCTGTAAATAATCGTTTGTAACTGCAATGTTGTTATAAATTTCACAATTATCCCTAAAAAGTAAATCAATCACAACATATGTGTCCTTTTTGTTCTTGTTTTTTGCAAGTATATAATGCTTGTCAGCGACTGTCATATCTTGCTTGATTTGATATTCCTTGCCGCCAACGAGCAATTTCCTTTTCATATAAGTCCTCCTTAGCGATGAAGGTGGACAAATTGTCCACCTTCATAATAAATTATTTTTGAGTTGGTTTTGGTATAGCAGGGGAGAGTGCTGCATTGATTTTCTGTAAATCAGCAGTTTTGAACTTAACAACATTCTCTCCCTGTGCGTTTTTGTGAGATGTGAATTTAATAC
>CAMBNE010000273.1 GCA_945868935.1 uncultured Clostridia bacterium | reverse complement strand
TAAAAACTCTCGACAAAGTTCGTCCGGGAGGTATTGTTGCTTTTGTAACGTAAAAAGGCACGATGGATAAGCAAAATTCTCAAGTACGTAAAATGCTTGCTGAAAAAGCGGAGCTGCTCGGTGCAATAAGACTGCCGAATAATACTTTTAAAGCAGCTGCAGGCACTGACGTCACATCTGATATTCTTTTCCTGCAAAAGCGTACCGAGGTATTGGCAATCAATGATTATCCTGATTGGGTTAATACTGACACAAATGCTGACGGTATTGTAATGAACAGCTATTTTGTTAATCACCCTGAAATGATTTGCGGTCATATGGAAATGACTACAAGTCAGTATGGTATGGACAGCGTTTGTATTGCTGATGAAGGAGTATCGCTTTCAAGTCGACTTAATGAAGCGATCAGTCATATAAGCGGAGAATATAAGCCTTATAACGTTGATGTTGACGAAACTGAAAGTAATTCTGTTGCCGCTGATGAGAACGCACGTAATTACTCATACTACTTTGACAATGAAACCGACAAGATTTATTATCGTGAAAACGGTATAATGACGGAATGTGATTTTACAGGTGTAAAGGCTGACCGAATAAAGGGTATGATTAGTCTTACCGATATTACTCGTCAGCTTATTGAAGCTGAATCAAATAACTGTTCTGACGATGTTACCGAACCTTTAAGAAGTAAGCTCAATAAAGAATACGATGAGTATGTAGACAATTACGGCGCAATTAACAGTTTTGCGAACAGAATATTCAGAGAGGATAACAGTTATCCCCTTTTGCAGTCATTGGAAGATGTTATCGACAATGAGAATAAATCAAAACCGACTGTAGAAAAAGCGGCAATTTTCCGTGAAAGGACAATATCCCCACACATTGAAATCACTACTGCCGAATCTCCCGAAGAAGCTTTGATTATTTCTCTGTCGCAACGTGGCAGTGTTGATATTGAATATATGTCGGCTCTCACAGGTGACTCTCCTAATAAAATCATTGAATCACTCAACGGCAGCAAAATATTTTTAAAACCGTATGAGGGTGAATACGTAACAGCTGATGAATATTTATCGGGTAATGTCAGACAGAAACTCCGCACTGCAGAAACAGCTGCAAGAGAAGATGAAAAGTATTCTGTTAATGTCAAGGCTCTTGAAAAAGTTATTCCCAAGGATATTCCTGCTTCCGGTATATCTGTCCATCTCGGTACTACTTGGATACCGGTAAACGATATTAATGACTTTCTAAACGAAACCTTTAATATTAAAGACAACTATTATTTGCGCCAAGAAATCAATGTAGAATTTTTGCCGTATTCTGGTGCTTATTACATTAAGGGTAAAACTGCCGATGCAACGTCATATGAAGCACACGATAAATACGGCACATTTAGGCGAAATGGTTATCAGATTCTTGAAGATTGCTTGAATTTGAAATCATCAAAGGTATTTGATTCAGTTTCGGACGCAGACGGAAGCTATCATCAGGTGCTTAATCAAAAAGAAACTGTACTTGCTCAAAGCAAACAGGAACTTTTAAAAGCGAAATTTGATGAATGGATTTTTAAATCTCCCGAACGCCGTCGCAGACTTACAAGAATTTACAATGATAAATTCAACTGTATTGTACCTCGTGAATACGACGGCTCTCATCTGACATTTTCCGGAAGCAATCCTAATATTGAGCTTCGTCCCCATCAGCTCAATGCGATAGCACGTATGTTGTACGGCGGCAATACCCTACTCGCTCATTGTGTAGGCGCAGGAAAAACTTTTGAAATGATTGCTGCCGCTATGAAGCTAAAGGAGTTAGGATTGGCACATAAAAGTCTGTTAGTTGTTCCAAAACACCTTACAGGACAGACAGGAGCAGAATTTTTAAGGCTCTACCCTACCGCAAATATTCTTGTAGCTGATGAAAAAGACTTTACTCCTCTAAACAGAAAACGTTTCTGCACAAGAATTGCAACAGGTGATTATGACGCTATTGTAATCGGACATACTCAGTTTGATAAAATTCCGCTCAAGCCTGAAACTCAAATTGAGATACTGCGAGAACAGCTCGATGAGATTGTCTTGAATATCGAAGGAGCTAAATCAAATGATATGGCAAAAATGACAATAAAGTCATTGGAGCGCAGCAGACAGTCGGTTGAGAAAAAGCTTAAAGAGCTCGAAAGCAGAAGCGCAAAGGATGATGTAATCACTTTTGAAGAACTCGGCGTTGACCAGATATTTATTGACGAAGCGCACTACTTCAAAAACCTTTACATTTATACGAAAATGACGAATGTTGCCGGAGTAGGTTCAGGCTCTGAAAGCGGACGTGCTTCAGACTTGTACTCAAAAATAAAATATCTGAACAGACTTCACCCCGGTCACGGAGTTGTCTTTGCAACAGGAACACCGATAAGCAACACAATGTCGGAAATGTTTACAATGCAAAGGTATTTACAGCCTGATATGCTGAAAAGTATGGAGCTTGAGAATTTTGACAGTTGGGCAACCACCTTTGGTGAAACTGTTACTGCGCTTGAGCTTGCGCCGGAAGGCAACGGATACCGTGCAAAAACAAGGTTTGCAAAATTCAATAACATTCCTGAATTGATGTCAATGTTTAAGGAATTTGCCGATGTGCAGACATCAGATACCCTTAATCTTCCTGTTCCAAAAGCAGAAAGAACAATTGTCGAAGTTTCTCCAACAGATGAACAAAAGGAAATGATTGTTGATTTAGGTGAACGTGCAGAAAAAATAAGAGTTGATAAGCTTGACCCGTCAATTGATAATATGCTCAAAATCACAAATGACGGACGTTGTATTGCCCTTGACCCCAGAGTCTATATTCCCGAA
>CAMBNE010000272.1 GCA_945868935.1 uncultured Clostridia bacterium | reverse complement strand
ATTTAATTGATAAAGTTCGATTGCCACTGCGGACACGGCCGCCGTGTCCCTACGACTATAATACAAACGTTTCCTGTGTTCGCCGCTACAATCATTAATTTTGCGTGTCGAGGCACTCGACCGACCCTCAATTGTTAATTGTCAATTGTAATTATACTATTTTTAAAATAAAAGTCAAAGATTGCAGAAATTTATCGGAGAAACTAAATGACACATACGCTTAAAAACCGGCAATATGCCCTGCTCGCATTCGGGCTTGCGCTTTTAGCCGCATCAATACTTTTTATTCCGTTCATCATCGCAAACAACGGAGTTTTCTACTACTACGGCGATTTCAACGTTCAGGAAATTCCGTTTTATCAGCTTTGCCACGACGCGGTAAGAAACGGTGAAATCGGTTGGAGTCACATAACCGACCTCGGCTCGGACTTTTTGTCGAGCTACAGCTTTTATCTTCTCGGCAGTCCGTTTTTCTGGCTGACAATTCCGTTTCCGAACGAGTTTGTGCCGTACCTTATCGGTCCTCTGCTTATTTTAAAATTCGCCTGCGCCTCACTTGCGGCATACCTCTACCTGAAAAGATACGTTTCAGACAAAAGCTATGCCGTTTTAGGCGGACTTCTGTATGCCCTTTCGGGATTTTCAATCTACAACGTGTTCTTCTTCCACTTCCACGAGCCTATGATTATGTTTCCGCTCCTGCTTGCGGCTCTGGATTCGTTCATATATGACAAAAAGCGTGTTGTGTTTGCAATTGCGGTGTTTGCCGCCTGCGTTGTAAACTACTACTTCTTTGTCGGACAGGTTCTGTTCGTTGTAATGTACTACCTTACGGTTATGCTCACCAAAACCTGCCGCTTTAAAATCAAGGAATTTTTCATTCTTGCGATTGAGGTTATTATCGGCTTTGCCGCTACGGCGTTCATACTTCTGCCGTCGGTAATCGGGCTTATGGGCAACCCGAGGCTTGACAGCCTGCCGAACGGCTGGAACTCGCTTGTTCACGATTTGCCTCAGCGTTACTGGCTGATTATAATCGGCTTTTTCTTCCCTGCCGATATGCCTGCGTTTCCCGTATTTACGCCCGACTCAAACTGCAAGTGGGCGTCGGTTGCAGGCTGGCTGCCGTTGTTCGGAATGACGGGAGTTATCGCATTTTTGCAGACAAAAAAGCGTGACTGGCTCAAAAAGCTCATTACGCTTTTAATGCTCTTTGCTTTTATACCCGTGCTCAACAGCATGTTCCAGCTTATGAACAGCTCAATCTACTACGCACGCTGGTTTTATATGGTTGTGCTTATGCTGTCGCTTGCGACAATCCGTGCAGTCGAGGACAACGAATCAGACTGGAACAGGGCAGTTGCTTGGTCAGCGGGAATTACCGCAGGAATTGCTCTGCTTATCGGACTTATGCCGAAAATCACCGAAAACGACGACGGAGCAGAGGAGCTTTCAATCGGCGTTCAGGCAACATTTGAGCGTTTCTGGATTTACGTTCTGATGGCTCTTATGAGTATTCTCGCCTTTGTGCTGATTTTAAGAAAATTCAAGGGCAGAAATCCGCATTTTGCCATTGCCTCAATTTCGGGCGTACTGATTGTTTCGCTTTTATCCTCGGCTTTTATTATCACTACGGGAGCTCTTTCAAGCTCAACAACTAAAACTATCAAAGAGGATATTCTCAACTCACGTGATGATATTGAAATTGACGATTTAGAGGAAGTCAGGAGCGACTTTTACGAGTGCGTTGACAACACCGCAATGTACTGGAAAATTCCGAGCATAAACTGCTTTCAAAGCTCCGTTTCCACCTCGATAATGCAGTTTTACAACGCAATGGGAATCACACGTGACGTTGCGTCCCGTCCGAGCACCTCAGCTTACGGACTGCGTGGACTTTTCAGCTGTAAGTACCTGTTTGACTACCGTTCCGACGGAGAGGCAGGCAGTGAAAATTCCTTTATCAACGAGGACGGAGATACCAAGATGCCGTACTGGAAGTACCTGAAAACCTGCAACGGCTTTGATATTTACGAAAACGAGTGCTACATTCCTATGGGCTTTGCATACGATTCATATGTAACCGAGGAGGAGTTTGACCGTGTCGGCGACATTCACAAAACCGAGGCAATCCTCTGCTCAATGGTGCTTTCAAAGGAGCAGATGAAGAAATACTCCGACATTACAGGCTACAGCGACAAAAAATACAAGCTCCTTTACGGCGAAAATCCCGAGTATTTTGACAGCGTTGTCGACAACTACAAGTACGGCAACAAAAATTACAGGGAGCAGTGCGCAAAGCTTGCGTCATCGAGCTGTTCGGGCTTTGAATACACCTCAAACGGCTTTAAGGCTGAATACAACAACAAATCAGGCGACAATCTGCTGTTTTTCAGCGTGCCGTACAGTGAGGGCTTTTCGGCAAAGGTAAACGGTGAGGACGTTGAAATCGAAAAGGTAAACTACGGCTTTATGGCTGTAAGGGTTCCGGGATATACGGACTGCAAAATCGAGTTTTCCTACGAAACTCCGGGACTTTCGGCAGGAACTAAAATAAGCCTTATAGCATTTTTTGCATTTGCACTTTACATTGCCGTTATAATAATTTACAGAAGAAAAGCAAAAGGAAAACCATAATTCAGCGTGAAAGTTTATGAACACTTCCGCAATGATTATCAAATGCAATTGATTCTGTCAACTGATGTGTAACAA
The DNA here is from genome assembly GCA_945868935.1 of uncultured Clostridia bacterium. Lineage (GTDB taxonomy): Bacteria > Bacillota > Clostridia > Oscillospirales > Acutalibacteraceae > Ruminococcoides. The sequence continues at coordinate 145 of CAMBNE010000272.1, read as the reverse complement.
TCAACAATGTAGGGAACGGTCTTGACCGTTCCGCTGAGTTACAGCCGCCTGCTAATGGAACGGAACAGTCAAGACTGTTCCCTACACTGTAAAACGAATAAACTATAGTTTTTATATTAAAACTTAACCACCTTTATTTTGGAGG
>CAMBNE010000271.1 GCA_945868935.1 uncultured Clostridia bacterium | reverse complement strand
TTTTCTCTTTGTAGATTTCAGATATATTGAGGCGGCAAAGAAAAAGTCAAGCAGTTGTGAAGTGATTTGTTTTAGTAAGCTCGGTGCTGATTTACTTAAAGTTCTTAAAGCAAATTCTGTGAATAAGCTTTATTTTGAAGCGTCGGATATTACAGTTGCACGTTTTAATTCTTTTAAGTCATTATTTAACGAGAACAAAATAGCGTGTGACAGCTCATCAACTCTTGATAAGGCTATTTGCAATCTTAGAATAGTCAAAGACGAAACCGAAATAGATAAAATTCAAAAGGCACAGCAAATTACCGAAAAAGCTTATAACGAAGTGCTTAATTTTCTTAAAGTCGGAGTCAGTGAAAAGGAGATTACCGCACAACTTGAATTTCTTATGAAGATGAACGGGGCAGAGGATATTTCATTTGACCTTATCACAATAACCGGCAAAAAAACCTCGCTTCCTCATGGAGTGCCTTCCGATGATGTTGTAAAAGAAGGCGATTTCTTTACTTTTGATATCGGAGCAGTTTTTGAAGGCTACCACAGCGACACCACAAGAACTGTTGCAATCGGATATGCAACCGATGAAATGCAGGAAATCTACAATATTGTACTGAAAGCTCAGCTTGCGGCTCTTGAAAAAATCAGAAGTTGTGTATTGTGCAGCGAGGTTGATAAAACAGCGAGAGATATTATAGAAAACGCAGGCTACGGCAAATATTTTGGTCACTCAACGGGACACGGAGTAGGACTTGACATTCACGAAGCTCCGAATGTTTCACCTAAAAATGATATTCAGCTTGAAAAAGGTATGATTATTACCGATGAACCGGGTATTTATCTGCCTGAAAAATTCGGTGTCAGGATAGAAGATATGGTTTGTGTAACCGAAAAAGGCTGCAAAAACTTTGTTTCTTTGCCAAAAGAGCTTATAATTCTATAAAACACTTGCAATTTCCTTGCTTTTTATGTATAATGTTAAATGTCATATTACGGCAATGCTTTTTTGGCGTATAAACTTAATTTTAGGAGGTATTACTAATGATATCAGCAGGTGATTTCAGAAACGGCGTTACATTTGAAATGGACGGACAGGTTGTTTCAATCATTGAGTTCCAGCATGTAAAGCCCGGTAAAGGTGCTGCGTTCGTTAGAACAAAAATCAGAAATGTTATTACAGGTGCGGTTGTAGAAAAAACTTTCAACCCCAACGATAAATATCCGACTGCGTTTATCGACAGAAAGGATATGGAATACAGCTATTCCGACGGTGACCTTTACTACTTTATGGATACCGAAACATGGGAGCAGATTCCGATTAATAAGAGCGTTCTCGGCGACAACTTCAAGTTTGTTAAAGAGAATATGGTATGCAAGGTTCTTTCTTACAAAGGAAACGTTTTCGGCGTAGAGCCGCCTAACTTTGTTGAGCTTCAGGTTACAAAGACCGATCCCGGCTTCAAGGGCGACACAGCTACAAACGCTACAAAGCCTGCTACTCTTGAAACAGGTGCTGAAATCAAAGTTCCTCTCTTTATTGACGAGGGCGAGGTTATTCAGATTGATACAAGAACAGGCGAATATATGGGCAGAGCATAATCTCTGCAGGAGTTTATTATGAATTTAACTGAAAAAATTTCTTACATCAAAGGACTTGCCGAAGGTCTTAGCCTTGACGAGTCAAAGCCCGAAGTAAAGGTAATTAACGCAATAGTTGAGCTTCTCGACGATATGGCTTATTCAGTAAGTGATATGGAGGAGCTTTACGATGATTTAAGTGCACAGGTTGACGAAATCGATCAGGATCTCGCAGACGTTGAATCTGATATTTATGACGATGAAGATGATGATGACTGCGACTGCTGTGATTTTGAGGATGAAGACAATCCTTTTTATGAAGTAACCTGCGGTGCCTGCGGACAGAAACTTAATGTTTCCGAAGATGTTCTTCTTGAGGGCGAAATTGAGTGCCCTAACTGCGGCGAACTTCTTGAGTTTGATTTTTCAGACTTATTTGACGAGGACGGCTGTTGCTCAGAAGACGGATGTACCTGCGGCTGCTGCGATGATGAAGACGTTGAATAATTAAATCACAAATTAACACCTCTCGTATAGAATGTACGAGGGGTGTTTTTTTGCTCTACAACAGACATCGCAAAAGAAAATTCAGAATTTTAAGACGAATATTATTGTCGACATTCTTAATTATTTTATCCCTGATTGTATTCTGTGAAGTTCATCTTTCTGATTTCAGACCGGAATATATAAGAATACAGGCTGAAATTCTGTCAGTAAATTCCGTATGTGATGCGGCAAATTCAACGCTTGAAAAGCTCGGATACAGATATGATGATATCGCTAAAATCAAGTATTCCGAAGACGGCAAGGTACAGTCTATAGAAACCGACTCAATAAAAATTAATAAAATCAAGTCTGAAATCACAAAATCAGTACAAAAAGAAATTGCAAAGGTATACGACAATGAAATAGATATTCCGATAGGTGCTTTTACTAATGTAACGGTGCTTTCAAACTGGGGGCCGCCAATTACGCTGAGCTTTAACCTTACAGGCAGTTTTTCATCTGAAATAGTAAGCACCTTTGAGCAGGCCGGAATAAACCAGACCGTTCATCATATCAGGCTTATGCTGACATCAAAAATAATGACGACCTCTCTAGATTATTCGGGAAATATCACCTTTACAACAGATTTTGAGATTGCGCAGTCAGTAATAGTAGGTGAAATTCCATCCTCATACGGAAATCTTTACAGAACATATTAATTGCTAAACTTCAATATTAATTTGAAAACCCTGTGAAAAATATTGAAAAACAATATATTTTGTGGTATACTGAAACAGTTAATACAATGGGTAAGGA
>CAMBNE010000270.1 GCA_945868935.1 uncultured Clostridia bacterium | reverse complement strand
GCCCGAATCATCTGAAGAAATATAGTTATCAGCCTTAAAATAAATATATCCTCTGTGAACTGCCCAGAAATTCACCTTGCCGTCGGTGTATGTCAACAACAGTTTTCTACTTCCGCTTTCGGTGTCCATTTCATAAAACAGGTACTTGTCAACGTCCTCTGCTGAATCTGCACTGTCGAGCTGAAGAAAATATATTTTTCTATTGTAAAGCTGAATTGAATTGCGTGTGTACTCCGCATAATCGGGCACATATGCATTACATTCTTTCAGCTTTTCCTCGTCGGTTTCCCTGTCGTGCAGACAGTTGCTTTTGTTGCAAAGCGGAGTTGCGTTCATTGTTTTGCCGTCAATAAAGAAGATGAAATTATTGACGGCGGCATAGTAGCCGTTGTCTGACTTCTGAAAGCTTGAATGGCCGAAACCGTCGGCGTACATATACTGATAATCCTGATTTTCTATGTATTTGTCGGAATAGTCAATTTCAAGCGGTTGTTCACCGCAGGAAGAAAAGGTACAAACTATCCCCGATAAAATGCAGATTGATAATATTGCTGAAATTAGTTTTTTCATTTCTGCCCTCATTTTTCAAGTTTAAATGTTATTTTTCCGTCAGCGTAAAGCTTGCAGTTGAGCTTGTAATCTTCTCTCTGACCAAAAGTATATTTTACGTTTATTTTTATGTTATCCTCGGCAATTAAGCCTTCTGTTTTTCCGCTTTTGACTGCATCATTATAGAGAATCTCATACACCCAACGGACGGAGTTGTGCTCGCTTTGATTGTATTTTATTGTTACTTTGTCAGGCTGTAAAGTAACATTATCAGAGTCAAATCCCGTGTCTGTTCCGACTGCTGTTTTTTCGTCATACAGGTGATTTGTCATATTCCACTGATAAAACATAGTTGAAATTTCCGACGTTTCGCCCATATAATTTGCCTGATTTTTCTGCGGCTTGCCAAAGTTTCCTGCTTCATCAATGTTGAAATTCTCGTTTGAGAAAACACCTGTTATGTCATAGGTTTTGTTCTTCTGTGAGCCTGTGAGGAAAACTCTGTCGCTGTTTTCTCCGCTGAAATACACGTTTTTTATATCGTCAAATTCACCGTTATCCCAGAGCTTTTTCAGGACTTTTGTGCTGTCGTATTGATAATTTTCTTCATCATCACTTTTACAATCTGAAAAATCACTTTTAAGTTGTTCCTCTGTCACCTCTTTATACAAAGAAAAGCTGTCAATGTAATAGGAATGTTCACTCAGATTTGTGTTGAGCATTTTTGCGTTTTCGCTCCCAAATGAAACACTTTCTATATTACTTCCGTCAAACGAAAAATAAAGGCTGTCGTAATTATCATCACTGTTTTTAATAAATTCAAGATTTTCGTTTTCAATCCTGATTTTGTCCTGCTTAATATCGGTGCTTTGTTCTTCGCTTATCAAAGTATTTTCATTGCAGTTCTGCGAAACGCCGACGTATAACTTAAATTCGCTTTTTCCGCAGCCGGCAAGAACAGACGACAAAGCAGTTAAAGCAAGCAAAGCACATAATATCTTTTTCATAGTTTAATCTCCGAAGGTAACTAATTCAGTTACTCAAAAGTATAGATTTTCTCTGCATTTTCGGTGTTGCTCTTGTCTATATAATAAAGTGTTTTTTCTTCCTCGTTATAATCGACAAAGCAACTGCTGTCGCAGCCGATTTCGTCGGTGAACTCAAACGGCATATTTTTAAGCGTTGCCGTATAGCTTTTATCGCAGAAAATCAGCTTATCCGCTTCATTTTCATCATTTGCTGCTGAAATTATCAGGTTTTCACCGTCGTTTGTAAACGGAGTGTAGTATTGATAGCCGCCGAGAATACCTGAGCAATCAAGGATTTCCTTTTGATTTTCTCCGCTGAAACCGCACTCGTATACCTTACTTCCGTTTGCAAAAATCAGCCTGTCATTAAAAATTGTAAACATTGAATTTATGTTTACTTTCAGCTTTTCGCTGAGGTTTTCCCACTCGTCCGTCTGCAAATCATAATTTATCAGATAGCTGTTTTCCTTTGTGCCGTCAGGCTTTGTTATCCACAAAAAGAGGTGATTGCCGTAGAACCTTGTATCGCATACGCTCATACCCTTTTGTATGTCGTATTTATAGTAAGGCAACAGCTCGGTTGTATCGCCCTTGCCGTCGGCAGAAACCTTGTAAAGCGCAGTATTACTGCCCTCAGCCGCACCCTCGGTATCCTTTTTACTGCCCTCAAAATAAATGTATCCTCTGTGGATTTTAAAGCTCCAGATTGTGCAGTCCCTTGTTGAGTACACGACCTCTCTGTTTGTTCCGTCAGCAGAAATTTTGCAGATTTCGTTCAGTTCGTAGCTTACACCATCCTTGTCGGTCTTATCCTCAACAGCCTGAAAATAAATGCAGTCGTTATAGTAAACAAGGCTCTTGAAAGAGGTGTTCAGAAAAGCCGTACACTCCTGCTTTTTCTCAAAGGACGTTTCCCTATCGTGCATACAGTCGCTTCTATTGCACAAAGGCTGACATTTATGAGTTGCCTTGTCAATCACATACAAAAAGCCGTTGTCGGTGTTGAGAAAATAAATTCCCTTGTCGCTCTCGGCAAAGTAGAGCTGACTGCCGTATCTTATGAAATTTTCCTGACTGTCCTGATTGAAAACATATGTATCGGAGTTGTCGATTTTTAAATAATTCTCACCGCAAGCGGAAAGTGTGCCTGCTAAAAACACTGCGATAATAATTGCAGATAATAGTCTTTTCATCATTTCTCCTCTGCTGACAATTCAGCTTTTATATTGCCGTTTTCATCAAATGAGATATTCAGCTTATAAGTTTCCTTTGAGTTGTCGTTATAGTTTACGGTAATGTCAATTG
>CAMBNE010000269.1 GCA_945868935.1 uncultured Clostridia bacterium | reverse complement strand
GAGAGGCACACGACCGCCCAGCTAACACAGACATCGATTCTGCTTTCGGCGCTGAAGGATCCCCCGCAGCCGATGTTGCTGCATACTGGTCCGGAGACTCCTTTAATTCAGAAAAAAGTATTTCCGGCATTGACATTTGCTTTGCATCGTCAGTAACTAATCTAAATATATTGTCATTTCCGGATACAGACGAGCCTATGAATGAGCAGCAAAAAAGGATAGTTGAATTGGCACTTGACTACAAAAACTATTCAAAAAACGGTATTAAAACACAAGGCGGTGGCTGCCTTGCATTTACCAATGACATTCTTGCTACTGCAGGGCTATCCATCAAACGTGCCGATTGCGCAAGATGTGCCGGAGATTATTTCGGCGTCAGCAATGACTGGGGCAGTATTCCCATAGGTGCAGAAATTTATTGTCTGGCGTCACAGCAATATGGCCACGTCGGTATTTATATTGGAAATGGATATGTTGTACATTGCACAACATATAAAAGCACCGACTCCACACTATTAAAAACTGTACCCGGAGGATATGTATTAAAGCAGCCGATTTTAAGCTTTATATCATCTTACCAAGCAAAATGTTGGGGCTTTTCGGGTGCTTGGTCTGATAAGTACCCTTATCAAACCGGGAAATATATGAGTGGACTACATTGAGGAGGTAATTCTATGGAATTATTACCAAATAGAGAAAAAATTTTAGAAATCCCATCAAAAAAGGAAAAACAAAATCATCAGAATAATGAAATATTTGCCGCCGAAATTGATGCAAATGATCATGAACTAAATGGAATCATTGAAAAGAAAATCGGCACTTCACAATTCAATGAATTGAAGGAATATCTGGAAGGAGAGTTTTCCCTATGAATGAAAAAAGGAAAAATATGCTTATAGCATTCCTCACACTTACATCTATCATTCTTTTTATTTTTCTGTTACTAAGCGTAAAAAGCAATAAAAATTCAGAAAAAATTTCAATTGAAGAAAAAACGGAACAAATTGAAGTGTTGGGTTCACAACTTCAGGAATATCAGAAAACTGATGACAACAGCAGCATAGAAAAAGAAAATGTTTGCACCAATTTTCTCAAGACATACTATTCTGTACAGCACAGCAAGTCCAAAACGGCATCTTTGCCTGAATGCAAAGCTTATCTTACAGAACAGCTTTATAACAGTCTTTCACCTGCCGAGGAAGGAACAGAGTATGAACAGAAAGATATTGATATTGATTACACTTCAAGTATTTCAATCAAGGATACATACCTAAACAGTGTTGATTCCGATAAACTGATTATTCGCTGCACAATCAAGAAAACTGTAAATGATATGCAAAGCGTTAATGAATACTTTGTTTCCCTTAAAGTCGAAAATGTCGGCGACCAATGGCTTGTTAGCAATTTTGAACTCATTTCCATTCAGGGAGGATAATTTAATGAATATAGAAAAGCCAAAAAAGGAAATCGAAACTACTTTTAACAGTAACATAGCTAAAACTTCATCGATAATCTTACTTATGGTTTTTATTGCTTCCGGATATCTTTTCTTTTTTAACAGCACTAAAATATTCGGTGAGAATTATGACTATACAATATCCGAGTTGGGAGAGATTATAACTCTGGAAAACGGTCATACCGTCAAGCTGACACGCGCCGATATTGACCCTGATGAGAACTGTATAGAATATGAGTTTTACTTTCAAAATTCAAATTATGATGGTTGTGATAATTACAACGTCAATATTAAATCGACGACCAGGACAGGCAAAATATCGCTACTTGAATCAAAAACAATATGTGCTGATTCTGATGTTTATGTTGTACGTGCACAGTTGCCTAAATCCTGGGTTGCAATTGTGGCCGACATAACTGTTGAAAATACAAGTGAACTCACTCTTGAAGCTAAGTTTTATTCAAACTCAGAAAGCCTTTATAAAACTACTATTAAAGGTAATTCAAGAGAGTATTTTCTAAAACTTGACACAAACAGAAGTATTGAAAAGTTGAACAATGAAATCGTATCCCTTAAGGATGAAAATGCTGCGCTTGAAAGAAAAGCATTTGAAATTGACAGCAAGATTAAAGCGTTGCAGGAACGAATAACATATATGACTGCAGACGAGCTGAAGGAGGCAGAAATAAACATAAACAGTATGACATCCGAAAAGGAAAGCTGTCTAAGGCAGATTGATGACAATAAAAAACTCATAACCGAATATTCAAATAATATTTCCAATCTGCAGGAGAAATTATGAAAAGGGGTAATAACCTAATGGCAAAAACAAAATATTTTTATTCCGAGACCGAACAAAAACGGATGAATAAAATTATCTGTCAAAGAATAAGGGATAATATTCCGATTCAGGATTATGCCGTTTCCCGAGGATTTCAGATTGAACGCAAAGGTAAGTATTATCAAATCATCGGTGAGAAAAATCATAGCGATTTTTCATCCGTAATGATTAACAGTGAAACAAACCGGTACAAGCATTATTCTGTAGATAAAAAATCCCGTTCGATTATTGACTTTGTAATGGAGCTTGACCAATGTGACGAGGCAACAGCAATCAATACTCTTAAGCCACTGATTGATACATATGACTTAGAATCGGCAACAGTTATCGAAAAAACGCATTCACCTAAAACAGAAAAACGGCACACGGAATTAGCATTACCAGAAAGCGCAGACACGCTAAAAAACGTCTACGCTTATCTTACCAAAACACGCCACATTAACAAAGATATAGTAGACCACTTTATTTATAACGGAAATTTATATCAAGACGAGCATAACAATTGTGTTTTTGTCAGATATAACAGGCAGGGCAAACCAACCTTTTGCAGCAAGCGTGGTACCAACACCTACAAAAGATTTGTGTGGGAC
>CAMBNE010000268.1 GCA_945868935.1 uncultured Clostridia bacterium | reverse complement strand
GTTCTTGAAAATCATTCGAACGTAGATTTAAAAAATGTAGATGATGAAACTAAAATACAGATGATGCTTGCAGCAGAAAACTGGGATTCTCCGATTATCGTTACAACGGCAGTGCAGTTTTTTGAATCAATGTTTTCAAATAAACCCTCTAAAAGCCGAAAAATCCACAATATTGCTGACAGCGTAGTTATATTTGACGAGGCTCAGATGTTACCGCTTGATTATCTGTTGCCTTGTGCAACAGCAATCAGACAACTTGCGGAAAACTACAATTCTGCGGTTGTATTGTGCACTGCGACACAGCCGAATTTTCAGTCAATACTTAATCTTACTGGTAAGAAAAATGAATTGCAATTAACGGAAATATGCAAATCAGCTGAAAATCTGACAGATGATTTCAGGCGTGTCAATTTTAAATATGAAGGCAAGCTTGAAGATGATGAAATGGCCTTGGAATTAAAACAACGCAATCAGGTTCTTTGCATTGTAAACAAGAAATCACACGCGCAAAAAATCTATTCAATGCTTGGTGTGTCAGATGAGAATTTCCATTTATCAACATATATGTATCCTGCTCACCGTCAAAAGGTTCTTAAAGAGATTAGACAACGACTTGATGAAAACAAGCCTTGCAGAGTTATTTCAACAAGTCTTATTGAGGCAGGCGTCGATATTGATTTCCCCACAGTTTACAGGGCGATTTCGGGTATCGATTCAATTTTACAGGCGGGCGGAAGATGCAACAGAGAGAACAAAAGAAATTCATCTGATTGCGTGGTACATATTTTCAACACTGATGAGGTTTTGTCTTATCAGCAGACAAACACTGATGCGGCTCTGGAGGTTATCAAAAAGTACGGTGATAAAATTTATTTGCCCGATGCAATCAAAATGTATTTTGACAATCTATACTATTATCGTGATATTGACAAAATGCATAAGGTGTTTGATAAAAAGAGCATTATAAATGGTCTTACGAATCTGGAATTTGAATCTGTAGCACAAAAATTCAAGATGATAGAGAACGACACCAAAGCACTTTATATTTGTACAGAGGAAAATATAAATGAAATTGAAAATTTAAGGCACGGCAATTACTCAAAAGAGCTTTTCAGAAATCTGCAACAGTACGTTGTGAATCTGTACGAGAGAGATTTTAAAAAGCTTGATGAAGCGTGTTGTATTGAATACATTGACAGTAACTTTTATATTTTGTCAGATAGTAATTATTACAGCGATAAAACAGGAATTACTTTTCCCGATGAGAACACAGTAAGAGGTATATTTATATAAAAGGAAAGCAGGGCTGAAATCGCCCTGCCACCTTTTCAAATATAAAATATATAGTATTTCAATCCACTGTTTTCACAGACAAATAGATTATACCATAATAAAAAATAAAAATCAATTCATTTAAGTACGATAAACATTATATAAAATAAATAGTGAAAAAATTTATGACAAATGAATTTGATGTGCTATAATTTAACTATGCTAAAAAATGAAAGGAGTGATATAATGAGCATTAAAGTTGAAGTATGGGGCGACTATGCCTGCTTTTCAAGACCGGAACTGAAGATCGAACGCTTCACGTATGATTGCATAACTCCGTCTGCCGCAAGAGGAATACTTGATGCGGTATTCTGGCATCCGGGGTTAGTGTGGGTTATTGATAAAATTTACATATTAAGCTCGATTGAGTTTACAAACATAAGGCGAAATGAAGTAAAGTCAAAGCTGCTTTCTTCCAAAGCGAAAACGGCAATGAGCGGAAAGAATGTTGACCTTTTCATTGATACAACTTCAGATATTCAGCAGAGAGCGGCAACCGTACTTAAGAATGTTCATTACGTTATTGAAGCACACTTTGATATGACCGACAAGGCAAATCAAAGTGACAATCCGGGAAAATTTCAGGAAATGATGAAACGACGCTTGTGCAAAGGGCAGTGCTATCACCAGCCGTATCTGGGATGCAGAGAATACCCTGCGAAATTCCGACTATGGGAATTTGACACGGTACCAACCGTTGATATTACAACCGACCTTGGACTTATGCTTTACGATATGGACTATTCCGACAAAAATAATATTACGCCAATGTATTTCAGAGCTAAAATACAAAACGGTGTGCTTGACCTTAAAGATTGCGAGGTGCTTAGATAATGGTTTTACAATCCCTTGTAAATCTCTATGAGGTTCTTGCAGCTAAAGATAAGGTAGACAAGCAGGGCTGGGCAAAGTCAAAAGCATCATACGGTCTTGTTATTGACGAAAACGGAATTTTGACAAACGTCATTTCACTAAAAACAACCGACAAAAGCGGCAAAAAGGAGATAGCGTCACAAATCAGTCTGCCAATGCCGGTCAAAAGAGCGGTGAATATATCGGCAAATTTTCTGTATGATACAGCTTCTTATCTTTTCGGAAGTGACCGGAAGGGTAAGCCTGAACGTAATAAGCTGTGCTTTGAGGAGTCAAAGCGGCTTCATCAAAATCTGCTTACCGATGATGATTCTCCTGCCGCAAAGGCAATAGTGCTGTATTTTGAAAATATTGATATTGACAACATTGAAAGCTATCTTGTTGATATCGATTGTAACGAAAATGTCATAACCGATATTTTTAAAAATGGTGCAAATCTTGTATTTATGCCGCTCGGAAAACTTGCAACCGATTACGCTGATATTTGCGAATGTTGGAATAAACACTACAGCATAAGTGAATCTGAAACGGAAATCTGCCTTGTTACAGGAAAAAAGTTACCTGTATCAAGACTTCATCCTGTAATTAAAGGCGTAAGAGGAGGACAGTCTATGGGAACCTCCCTTGTATCCTTTAATGCTCCTGCTTTTGAGTCTTTCGACAAATCACAAGGATATAACTCACCTGTCAGCGAATA
>CAMBNE010000267.1 GCA_945868935.1 uncultured Clostridia bacterium | reverse complement strand
ATTAATAATCATCACTAAAGTTTAAATTATTTTTGCTTGTTTATGGCGGATATTTCTCTCTTTATCTTTTTTCTGCTTTTAAAAATCCCTTTATAAAGCCTGATAATAAAGCAAACAGGCAAAAATAACTTATGTCTGTAAAAAAACGGGTAATAGTTTTTGTAAAATTCCATAGGCGGAAATATGCGTGATAAAACATACTTTAGCTTTGATTTTCTCGTTATGTTTCCATCTTTACTAAAGTCTTTAAGCTTATTATTCACTTTGTTTTCAAAATTACCGTATGCACAGCTTGAAAAGCAATACTCAAGCATTTCTTTCTCATAGCCGTAAAGCATATTGAAACACATTCTGTTTAATTTAAGGCACAGCATCCTCTGTTTTTCTTCAAAATCGGATATTCCCAGCTTGTTAGTTTCGGTTTCAATGTATGTAAATTTCATTTCATTTCCGTATTTTTTAAGGTATACGCAACAGTCAATAATTGACCTTAACCCTGTTCCGCCTGTAGAATAATGTCTGTATTCGTGAGCCACCATATACACATAAAAGTCCTCTGTACCGAAGTGACATCCGTATTTGCTGTTTTTATCACGTATCAACAGCCTGTTTATGTCTTTATAATAAGTGTAAAACGGCTCCTGCGATTTATTGAATAATGTCCTATGCATTTCAAAGTTATATACAGGCGGTCTTTTATAGTTATCGTGATTACCTTTTCCAACTACAATGTCAGTATATCCAAGCTTTTGCATAAATTGTTCAAGCGCTTTGCTGTAGCTTTCATCATACCATATATCGTTATCAGACATCTGGCGCATACCCGGCTTTGGATAAAGCTCCTTCATAATTATCCCCTTTAAGGGCATATGCTTTATTCCGTTTTCATTCATAAAGGCAAGTATTTTTTCTCTTTCAAGGTCAAGAAGCATATTTTTTCTGACAGCCTTACCGTTTGCTTCAATCCACTTATGCTCGGGAGTGATTATCTTTGTAAGCGCATAGTAAACAAGCGAAGTCAGGCTGTGCTTCTGACAAAGGTCAAAAAGCATATCTTTGTTTACATTCTGAACACGCTCAATATAAGGAGTAACATTGTTCAATGCACAAAGCGAAAGATAAAGCATATCATATCCTGTTTTTACTAATTCGTTCATAGCTTACACCTGATTCTGAACAAAAGTATTCTTAACGGACTTAACGCACAGTGGCAAACGGAATACAGCTTATAGAAAAATTCGCAAGTACTGTGTTGCCTGCCTTTACGTATAAAGCCTGTCATAATTCCGATTATATCATCATCGGTTATTCCGTATTCCTTGTTAATACAGTTATCGCCTCTGATTACATATTTCCCGTCTTTAATTTTTATAATACGATGAAGAACATATTTATCAGGCTTGCGCTTATAAAGTAAAACGTCGTATTTTCGTAAAGGTCGATTGTTTACTTTTTCTACAATGAAAAAGTCTCTCCCCTGCTTTAAAAGCGGAAGCATACTTGTACCCGTATTTCTGTAAATCAGTTTTTCGTTGTTCTCAAGGTACTCTTCAAAGCTCTGTTTATTCATCAAGTGCTCCTATGTCTTGCAATTTTCGGATAATCATATGTACATCTTCTTCAATGACTGTTCTGTCAGCATCATATTTTTCAAGCATCTTGTCGACTATCTTACTTTCGTTCGTATCGGTTTTAAGGCAATCAACAATAAAAGCCGCTGTTTTATTGCTGTTTACAATTCCCTTAAAAGATACTGTTTCTGTTCCGATTAATACCTGTGTATCGTCAAACATATGTGTTACAAATCCGTCTTTGAGTTTCATAACTACCTCCACAATTACAATTTATATTATTTTAACAGAAGAAGTGCAACAAAAGTGCAACAAAATTTGAAAAAATAGTAAAAAATTCTAATTTTTTAAATGTTTTACTCCACCAAATATAATTATGATAAAACAAAAAGAACCGACATTCGGAATTTGAACGGTCGATCCTTTCTTAATTTTATATTACAATAATTTATCGTTCTCTACAACCGGAAGAGCAGCTGTAGTCATTTCTGCCCATGAATACTGAATCATATATTCACCCTGATATGAATTAACGGCTGACAGATTTCCTTTAAGAAACTCATAATAGTCGCAGTCTACAAGTTCAGTTTTAATTCGGATAGTATTTCTGTTTTTTACGATAATATCGTCAGCACCAAAATTAGCAAGAGTATTTTTAAGGTCGTAAATCAGGTTTCGTAAATTGCTTCTCTGCGAAACACTGTCGGGCTTATCCTCCCAGAGTTTTGCTGTAATTTCACCCATTGAGCAGGATGCGCCTCTTCTGTCAACAAGATAAGCAAATAATTCCTTTGTTTTGTTTCGGTTAAAAGACAAATGGTCACTGTTTACAAATACTTCAAAATTTCCAAAGCATCTGATTCTTATTTTTTTCTTTTGCGGAATATTTATAGGATTTCTCAAATTTTCAATAGCTTTTTTCGCCTGTTCAGTGTCAACAGGCTTTAAAAGATAGTCGCTTGCATAAAGTCGGAAAGCGTCAAGAGAATATTCGGAATATCCCGTTACAAAAATGATATTTACTTTACCGTTAATATCTTTTAGTCGCTTTGCAAGCTCAAGCCCTGTCATTCCACGCATTTTAATATCAAGAAATGCAACATCGCAATTTTTAGTTTCAGCAAAACTGATTGCGTCAATCGGCTGACGAAAGCCAAAAATTTCTGCACACGGAACTACTTCGTTAATTGTATCTACCAAAACATCCAATGCGAGCTTTTCATCATCAACTGCAATAATTTTCATAAATCAGGAAACCTCCTTTGGGATTTTTATTGTTGCCGTCGTACCTTTTCCTACAGTGCTTTTGAGCGTAAGAGTACCGTTACACATCAGTTCAAGA
>CAMBNE010000266.1 GCA_945868935.1 uncultured Clostridia bacterium | reverse complement strand
TTTGAATTATTTTGACTAAAAATGCTTGACTTTGAAGATTTATGTGTTATAATACAATCAAGAGGTGAACGAAAATGCTCACGCAGGAAAGATATCAGGCAATTTTACAAATACTTAACGAAAAAAACGCAGTCACAGTTGCTGAGCTTACTCAATTGCTCGACACGTCTGAATCCACCATAAGACGTGACCTGACTGCACTTGATGAAATGGGAAAGCTTAATAAGGTTTTCGGAGGTGCAACCTCGGTAAAGCAGACTTCGGGAGTTCTTGAAGATAATGTAAGCAATCGTGAAACCGTTATGAGCGAGGAGAAAAACCTAATTGCTTCCTATGCCGCAAAGCTTATTAACGACAACGACTTTGTCTTTATCGACGCAGGAACAACAACCTCGCGGCTTGTCGATTACATCACGAACGATAAAGCAACATACGTCACAAACGGCATACCTCACGCAAGAAAGCTCTTGCAAAAGGGATTTACCGCATATATGGTAGGCGGAAAAATAAAGCCCATCACCGAGGCGGTAATCGGCTCTGAGGGAATCAGGAGTATAGCAAATTTCAATTTCACAAAGGCTTTTATGGGCGCAAACGGAATTGACGCTGACGCAGGCTTTACCACTCCTGAGGTTGAAGAGGCTCTTATAAAGGAAAAAGCAATTGAAAAAAGCTATATGACCTTTATCCTTGCCGACCACACAAAATTCAACGTAGTTTGTCCTGTAACGTTTGCAAAGATTGACAAGTGCTGTATAATCACCGACAGCCTGCCAAATAAAAAGTTTGCAGAATACACTGTGATAAAGGAGGTAAGCAAATGATTTACACCGTAACGCTTAATCCGTCAATTGATTATGTCGTAAGGCTTGAGTCGCTTGTAACGGGCATTACAAACCGCACCACAAGCGAGGAGTACTACTTCGGAGGAAAGGGAATAAACGTTTCCGGCGTGCTGGCAGAGCTTAACCTTGAAAGCACAGCTTTCGGTTTTGTAGCAGGCTTTACCGGTGAAGCAATTGAAAAGGGAATAAGGAACGATAAGATAATTACCGACTTTATCAGGCTTGAAAAGGGTATTTCAAGAATCAACATAAAGATAAAGGCAGGTGAGGAAACCGAAATCAACTGTCAGGGACCTCACATTGAAGAAAGCGAGCTTGAAAGACTGCTGAATAAGGTTGACCGAATCAAAGACGGCGACACTCTCGTAATAGCAGGTAATGTGCCAAATACAATGCCTGACGATGTTTACGAAAGAATACTTGAAAGAATAAAGGGCAAGAATGTCAGAATTGTTGTAGACGCAACAAAAAGTCTTTTGCTTAACTCGCTAAAATATAAACCGTTTTTAATCAAACCCAACCGACAGGAGCTTTCGGAAATCTTTGAAACCGAAATAAGCACTGAATCCGACATTGAAAAATACGCCAAGGAGCTTCAAAAAATGGGAGCACAGAATGTTCTTATTTCACTCGGAGGCGACGGCGCAATGCTTATTGACGAATTCGGACAAAAGCACAAGCAGGGCGTTCTGAAAGAAAAGGTTATCAACACCGTCGGCTCAGGTGACTCAATGGTAGCAGGCTTTATCGCAGGATACGAAAAAGAGCACAGCTACCCTTATGCACTTAAATTAGGCAGTGTCTGCGGAAACGCAACAGCGTTTTTAAGCGGACTTGCCACAAAAGAAAAAATAAATGAATTGCTTGCAAAATTCAATTAAAAGAAAAGGAGAGAAATTTATGCGTATTACCGACTTATTGAAAAAGAACGGAATTGCTCTTAACGTGAATGTTACCGATAAGAGCGCAGCAATCAGCAAGCTTGTTTCACTTCACGAAAAATGCGGAAATCTGAAAGACACAGCAGCATTTAAGGAAGGCATTCTCAAGAGAGAGGAAATGGGCACAACAGCAGTAGGAATGGAGGTTGCTATTCCTCACGCAAAGAGTGACGCAGTCAAGGCACCTGCTCTTACCGCAATCACAGTTCCAAACGGCGTTGACTACGGCGCAGCAGACAACAAGCCCTGCAAGCTTATTTTTATGATAGCCGCAACAACAGACGGCGACGTTCATCTTGAAGTGCTTGCAAGACTTATGCAGCTGCTTATGGACGAGGAATTCACAGCAAAGCTCAAGACAGCAAAAACAGCAGACGAGTTCTTATCGATTATCGACAGAAAAGAAACAGAGAAATTCCCCGAAGAGGCAAAAGCACCTGCAAAGCCTGCTAAAAAAGGCTACAGAGTACTTGCAGTAACAGCTTGTCCCACAGGTATTGCTCACACCTATATGGCAGCCGAGGCACTTGTCAAGGCAGGCGAGAAGATGGGTATCACCGTTAAGGTTGAAACAAACGGCTCCGGCGGTGCAAAGAATGTACTTACAGCAGAAGAAATTGCAAACTGCGACGGTATCATCATAGCCGCAGACAAGAGCGTTGAAACAGCTCGCTTTGACGGCAAGCCCGTATATTCAACAAAGGTTTCCGACGGAATCAACAAACCCGAGGAGCTTATCAAGAAGATTATTGACGGACAGGCTCCCGTTTATCACGCAGACCACAAGGCAAAAGCCGAGGTATCGGGCGGCGGCAACGACAGCGTAGGACGTCAGCTTTATAAACATCTTATGAACGGTGTATCTCATATGCTTCCGTTCGTAGTAGCAGGCGGTATATTCATTGCTATCGCATTTCTCATTGATACAGCCAGCGGCGTTCAGGCGGCAGGCAACTCAGCTTTCGGTACGGTAAATCCCGTAGCCGCATGGTTCAAGACAATCGGCGGATATGCATTCAACTTTATGCTTCCGATTCTTGCAGGCTTTATCGCAAAATCAATCGCAGACCGTCCCGGACTCCTTGTCGGATTTGTAGGCGGTTTCCTCGCATCAAACGGTGCAACCTTTG
>CAMBNE010000265.1 GCA_945868935.1 uncultured Clostridia bacterium | reverse complement strand
TGAAATACTAAACGTTACCGTTATATCAACATAAATTCAGCTAACAAACCTTTCCATACAATATGCATTATTACAAATTCGGAGATTTGCGTGTCGAGGCACTCGACCGACCATTAATTCCGCATTCCGAATTACGCATTCCGAATTAAATTATTGTTTACCTTACTTAAAAGGATAATCATAAAATAAATTATATCACAAATCTGTCCTGTTTCAAGCGTGATATTCATTAATTTTGTCTTTATTTCGGGATTTGAGAAAAAATTGTTGAAATTTGTTTGAGATTGTGTATAATTAAATTAGTTGTGTGCTCTGCACACCGTTTTTACGACATTATTCTGAAAGGAATGTATTTAATGGATAGTTCAGAAATCAAGCAGCTTCAGATTCTTGCCGCAAAGTCAAGAATGGGCGCAATTCTCGGTACTTACCACGCAAAATCGGGACACCCCGGCGGTTCGCTTTCGGCGGCTGACATTTTCACTTACCTTTATTTCAAGGAAATGAACGTTAAGCCCGAACAGCCCGACTGGGAGGACAGAGACCGCTTTGTGCTTTCAAAGGGACATTGCTGCCCCAGCCTTTACGCAACGCTTGCGCTCAAGGGTTATTTTGACTGGAACGAGCTTACCGTTCTCCGCCACGTAGGCGCAATGCTTCAGGGTCACCCCGATATGAAGGGCACTCCCGGTATTGATATGAGCACCGGCTCGCTCGGTCAGGGAATTTCTGCAGCTTGCGGAATGGCTCTTGCGGCTAAGCTTGACAACAAGGACTATCGCACATATACAGTTCTCGGCGACGGTGAGGTTGAGGAAGGTCAGGTATGGGAGGCTGCAATGTTTGCTTCTCACAACAAGCTTGACAACCTCGTTGTTATCGTTGACCAGAACGGCTTACAGATTGACGGTACTGTTGAGGAGGTTGCAGGAATCGAGCCGCTCGACAAAAAGTTTGAATCCTTCGGCTTTGAGGTAATCAAAATCGACGGTCACGACTTTGAGCAGATTGCCTCAGCTCTTGACGAGGCAAAGACCGTTAAGGGCAAGCCCACTGCAATTCTTGCAAAGACCGTTAAGGGCAAGGGCGTTTCATTTATGGAAAATCAGGTTGGCTGGCACGGCACCGCTCCCAACAAGGAACAGTACGAGCAGGCTACAGCCGAGCTTCAGGCTGAGATTGACAGATTGGAGGGCAATTGCTGATGGCTGAAACAAAGAAAATTGCAACAAGAGAAAGCTTTGGTATGGCTCTTTGCGAGCTTGCAAAGACTAATAAGGATATAGTTGTTTTTGACGCAGACCTTGCTGCTGCTACAAAAACAGGCATTTTCAAAAAGGAATTTCCCGACAGATTTTTTGACTGCGGCATTGCCGAGGGCAATATGGTAGGTGTTGCGGCAGGTATGGCGGCATCAGGCAAAATTCCCGTTGCGGCTTCATTTGCAATGTTTGCAACAGGCAGAGCCTTTGAGCAGATTCGCAACTCTGTTGCTTACCCCCACCTCAACGTAAAAATCGCAGGAAGTCACGCCGGTATTTCAACAGGCGAGGACGGCGCAACTCACCAGTGTCTTGAGGATATCGGCATTATGAGAACAATCCCCGGTATGGTTGTTTTAAACCCTGCCGACCACTACGAGATGATGGCGGCTACAAAGGCTGCAATTGAGTACGACGGTCCTGTTTATATCAGACTCGGCAGACTTGCAATTGACAGCTTCAACGACCCCGAAACCTATAAATTCGAGCTTGGCAAGGGCATTACGCTCCACGAAGGCAACGACGTTGCGGTTATCGCAACCGGACTTGTTGTAAACGAGGCGTTAAAGGCTGTAAAGGAGCTTGAGGCTGAGGGAATCAACGCTCGCCTTATCAACATTCACACAATCAAGCCGATTGACAGAGAAATCATCATCAAGGCGGCTAAGGAAACAGGCAGAATCATCACAGTTGAAGAGCACAACGTAATCGGCGGTCTGGGCGACGCAGTTTGTGAGGTAACAAGCGCAGAATGTCCCGTAAAGGTTACAAAAATCGGTGTAAACGACAGGTTCGGTTACAGCGGTCCGGCTCTTGAGCTTCTTGATAAATTTGAACTCACACAGCCCCATATCGCAAAGGCAATCAGAACTGTTGTCAAAGAGGGCTGAGTACAGTTTTATATCAGACAGCATAGGGGCTGGCTCGCAAGAGTCAGCCTCATTTTAGTCCGTTATATAAGTCGGTTTTGAACTAAAACTCGGTATCTCGGGAGTCATACATTTTTCTGATTCCGACGCAAGATACTACTTAACTTCATCTGTCAACGCAGGGACACTCACTACGTGTCCCTACGACTGTAAATGAAACGTTTGAATTATATCCGTAGGGGACGGCATCCCTGACGTCCCAAAACGTCTAAATTACAGCAACAAAATCATCCGCAAATAAACCTTTCCAAACAACGCATACTATTATAAATTCGGAAATTTGCGTGTCGAGGCACTCGTCCGACCGTCAATTGTAAATTGTTAATTGTTAATTAATCATTCGGAGTGTATTTATATGTCAGAAATTCTTGACCTTGTCATCTGCGGCGGAGGTGCCGCAGGACTTACATCAGCCGTCTACGCCGCAAGGAGCGGTCTTGACTTTGTGCTGATTGACATTTCCTCGTCAATGGGCAGTCAGATTACACAGACATCAGACGTTGACAACTACACAGGCTTTGAAAAGGTCAACGGTATGGAGCTTGTGATGAAGTTCTACGAACACGCAAAGGCTCTTAATGCCCCTATGGTAAATGATGAAGTGCAGGAAATTTCGAAGGATAACCGAATTTTCACCGTCAAATGCGCACAGGGCGAGTATAGGTCAAAAACAGTAATTTACTGCTCGGGTGCATCTCACAGAGAGCTTGGCGTTAAGGGCGAAA
>CAMBNE010000264.1 GCA_945868935.1 uncultured Clostridia bacterium | reverse complement strand
ATATCTGCCCGATATGGAGCAGATTGAGTCAGATATAAAAGATAAGGTTATTGAGGCCATGAATGCTTATGAGCCTGATAAGTACACAGAAAATGATGTATTGCAGGCGCTTGAGCACGATACTAAAACGATTGAAGATTTCAAAGCTCTGCTTTCCCCTGCCGCTATGCCGTTTTTAGAGGAAATTGCACAGCAGGCACAGGCTGAAACAAGAAAGCACTTCGGAAATTCAATAAATATGTTCACTCCGCTTTATATTTCAAACTACTGCGAAAACTACTGTATTTACTGCGGCTTTAACTGCCACAACAAAATTCACCGTGCAAAGCTTAACTACGAAGAAATTGAAAAGGAAATGCAGGCAATTGCAAAAACAGGCTTGCAGGAAGTTCTTTTGCTGACAGGTGAAAGCAAGAAGATGAGCGACGTTGAATACATAGGCGAAGCGTGTAAGATTGCAAGAAAGTATTTCAAGGTTGTCGGTCTTGAGGTTTATCCGATGAACAGTGACGAGTACAGCTATATTCAGAAATGCGGTGCTGATTACGTTACCGTTTTTCAGGAAACTTATAATTCCGACAAGTACGAAACACTGCACCTTGCAGGTCACAAGCGAGTTTTCCCCTATCGCCTTGAAACGCAGGAACGTGCGCTTATGGGCGGAATGAGAGGTGTTGGTTTTGCGGCTCTTTTAGGTCTTTCTGATTTCAGAAAAGACGCCTTTGCAACTGGTATTCACGCATACCTTATTCAAAGAAAATACCCTCACGCTGAGATTGCTTTCTCATGTCCGAGATTAAGACCGATAATAAACAATGACAAAATCAATCCTAAAGACGTTCACGAGCCACAGCTTTTGCAGGTTATTTGCGCCTACAGATTGTTTATGCCGTTTGCAAGCATAACGATTTCAACACGTGAATGTCAGCGTTTTCGTGATAACATTGTTCAGATTGCCGCTACTAAAATTTCAGCAGGTGTTGACGTTGGTATCGGCGGCCACAGTGACGGCGAGAAAAAGGGTGACGAACAGTTTGAAATTTCGGACGGACGAAACGTTAAGGAAGTGTACGACGCACTTTGCAAAAACGGTATGCAGCCTGTAATGAGTGATTATATCTATGTTTAAGGTTATAAGCGTAAGTGCAAGACAATATACCAATAATTTTTCGCAGTCAATTGAACTGATTGCAAAAAGCGAAGTTGAAGCGATTATACTTCGTGAAAAGGATTTATCGGAAGAAGAATATTTCATTCTTGCAAAAAGTGTTAAAAAAATCTGCGATAAATACGGTAAAAAGCTGATTATTCACAGCTTTATTGAAGTTGCAAAAAAGCTCGGAATCAAAAATATTCAACTTCCTTTTTCAAAGTTCATTACAACAGGTAATCTACACGATGATTTTGATTGCATTGGTACTTCCGTTCATACTGTTGAGGACGCTGTTCTTGCTGAAAAATCGGGAGCTGATTATATAATTGCAGGACATATTTTTGCAACTGACTGCAAAAAAGGGCTTGCGCCACGTGGAGTAAAGTTTTTAAAAGAAGTTTGCAATTCTGTTAATATACCTGTTTTTGCAATCGGCGGTATTGATGATAATTCCGTTACAGAATTATACAATGTTGAACAGAACAATTTTTCCGGTGTCTGCGTTATGTCTGCACTTATGAAAAGCGACAATCCGCAAGTGCTTGTACAAAAAATAAAGGACAATTATTCTATGAAAACTGACAGAAATAAATATTTGCTGTACGCTGTCACCGACAGGCATTGGCTTAACGGAAGAACGCTTGAAGAAGATGTTGAGCTTGCATTAAAGGGCGGTGTAACTCTTGTTCAGCTCCGTGAAAAGAATTTAGATTTTGATACTTTTTTTAAAGAGGCTGAAAAAATACACTCGCTTTGTCAAAAATACAACGTTCCGCTTATTATCAATGACAACGTTGAAGTTGCAACGGCAGTTAATGCAGAGGGAGTACACCTTGGTCAGGGTGATATGAGCGTAGCAAAAGCAAGAGAGATTCTTGGTAACAGCAAAATAATCGGCGCAACAGCAAGGACAAAAGAACAGGCTGTTAAAGCTGAAAAAGACGGAGCTGATTACGTCGGCAGCGGCGCAGTTTTCGGCACAAGTACAAAAAGCGACGCTGTGAAAATGAGCTTTGAAACCCTGACTGAAATTTGCAACAGTGTTAAAATTCCCGTTACCGCAATCGGAGGAATTACAAAGGATAATATTTCTGAGCTAAAAGGAACAGATATTTCAGGTGTTGCTGTTGTAAGCGGAATTTTTGCAGAGAAAGATATTTATAATTCTGCATTAGAACTAAAAAAGAAAATTGAGGAGATTGTAAATGAAAAATAACCTCAAGATGAAAACGGCACTCACGATTGCAGGAAGTGACTCAAGCGGCGGTGCAGGAATTCAGGCAGATTTAAAAACCATGTGCTGTCTTGGTGTATACGGTATGAGCGCAATCACAGCTCTTACTGCGCAGAACACTATGGGGGTTGCAGACATTTTCGAAGTAAGTCCCGAATTTCTGCAAAAACAGTTTGACTGCATATTCACCGATATTTTTCCCGATGCTGTTAAAACAGGTATGCTGTCTGATTCAAAGCTGATTGCAGTAATTGCCGATACTTTTAAAAAATACAATGCAAGAAACATTGTTGTTGACCCTGTTATGGTTTCAACAAGCGGTTCAAGGCTTATTAAAGAGGATGCTGTTAATTCTTTGAAAGAATTACTCTTCCCTATCGCTGACATTATTACTCCAAACATTCCCGAGGCAGAAATTCTCGGTGAAATGGAAATTCATACTAGAGCTGATATGGAAACCGTTTGCAGAAAAATCAGCGAAAAATACGACTGTTCGGTACTCTGCAAAGGCGGTCACAGCGTTGAGGATTCAAACGACGTTTTATTCCATAATG
>CAMBNE010000263.1 GCA_945868935.1 uncultured Clostridia bacterium | reverse complement strand
ACAACGGGGGAAATATTAAAGTAAACGGTGTCGTTGTATATTTCCATCCCTTTTGGTTTAAAAGACGTATAAATGAAAATCATAATTCCGCAAAACGAAAAGGAAA
The DNA here is from genome assembly GCA_945868935.1 of uncultured Clostridia bacterium. Taxonomy (GTDB): domain Bacteria; phylum Bacillota; class Clostridia; order Oscillospirales; family Acutalibacteraceae; genus Ruminococcoides. The sequence goes on along the minus strand of CAMBNE010000263.1, from coordinate 2,864 downwards.
TAAAAAAGTATACTGCTACCCGTTTAATATAGCTTTTTAAACTGCATTTGCCAAATACCGAAAAAACTATTGCAGCGGCAGAGGCTATATCGAATAAGATGTTTATTTCGAACGGAAGCTCAGGCAGTAATGCGGCAAGGCTGAAAAGTCCGCCGAGTAAGCTTCCCAAAATCATTCTGCGGTATGATGTTCCAAGATGAAGAAACTTCTTTGTACAGAGAATTATAAAAAAATCAATGAAGATATTCACCGTAATTAATACGTCAATATAAACTGTTCTCATTATTTTCACCCCTTATAAATTATTGCACAGCCGCAAAATAATAAATGTCAAAATATGTACAGGAGGTAAAATTATATGTTGGTGGGAATTATAATCGGAATGTTCATCGGAGCTTTTGTTGGAGTCAGTATAATGTGCCTGTTTTACTACACCGAGGACTGATACAAAACGCTGAATAAATATGTGTTTTGTATGAAAAAAGCCGGCTCAATCGAGTCGGCTTTACATATATTTATAGTTTATTCTTATGACTTAAGATTCCTTTTGCCGAGGAAAACAATTGCAAGCATACCTGAACCGACGTGAGAACCGATAACGGGACCGATGTCGCAAATCTGAACTTCCTTGCACATACCCTTGATTGCTTTTTTCAACTCAAGAGCGCCATCTTTGTTGTCGGCGTGAGCAACAAAAACAATGTTATCCTTATTATTTTCGCCGTCACGTTCAAAATGCTTGACAAGTGTGGGGATAATGTTGCTTTTACCTCTGATTTTGCCGACATTAACAAGGCGTCCGCCTTCATCAACACTGATTAACGGCTTAATCTGCAAGGCTTTGCCAAATGTTGCAGTCACAGCAGAAATTCTTCCGCCTCTTTTAAGCTGGTCAAGGTCTTCTACTACAAACCAATGACTTAATTTAAGCCTTGTTTCTTCAATAAATTCAGCAAGTTCTTCAATTGAAGCACCTTCAGCATACTTTTTACCTGCAAGATATACAAGCAGTCCAAGTCCTGCGGAGTCGCAAAGAGAGTCAATAGTTATAATCTTTCTGTCGGGGTATTTTTCTTTTAAGTCATTAACAGCCATAAGACAGGTGTTATAAGTTCCGCTTAAACCGGTAGATATACCGGTATAAAGAATGTCCTTGCCTGCTTTGAGATAGGTTTCAAAATAATTTGTAAAGCTGTTGTAGTTAATCTGAGAAGTTTTGGAGTCAACGCCTTTTTTGATTTTGTCGTAAAATTCATCAAGGCCCATCATTCTTGCGTCAGTATAGTGAAGATAGGACTTTCCTTCCATCTGAAATTCCATAGGGAGAACTTCAACACCGATTTCACTAACCTGTTTTACTGTTAAATCGCACGATGCGTCTGTCATAAAAACATAATCCATATTTACATCTCCTAAATAAGTATATGATATATAAGCAAATAAATACAAATACATTTTATCAAAACATATGCTAAAAGTCAACGAATACGATTGTTATTATAGACATATATATGAAAAAAAGGAGAGTGACTTAAGTGAATTGTCGATTTGCCGATTTGCGTCATAAAGAAGTTATCAGCGCCTGCGACGGTACACGACTTGGATTTGTTGACGACGTTATTGTGGATACAAAGACCGCTTGCGTTGTATCTTTTGTAATATTTGGTCGAATGAGTTTCTTCGGATTGTTCGGAAAATGTGAGGATTATATTATTCCTTGGGAGAAAATTCAGCTTATCGGAGAGGATACAATCATCATTTCCTGCAAAACTCCCAACCCTGTAAAAAGGCAGAAAAAACGCCGTTTTCATCAAAAAAATTAAAAAAATTCACTTTCTCACTGTACGGCAAAATAAACTAAGAAAAGTAGCGAAATATGTTTATTTTGCATAACTTATAATTTCTTTATGAAATTAAAGAGAAATGTTGTTACAATTTAATTACAAAGATTACAAGTAAAAATCGGGGCTCGACTTGCAATTTGATTTTTTTTATGTTTTAATACAGTTGAAATTGTGTGTTTGATAAAATTTTAACGACTAAAGGACGTTGTACTCATTTCATAATCAATTCGTTTGATTAACAATTAATCATTAATTGTGTGAGTGCAGAAATCACAGGGAGGATAAATTTTTGAGAGCGACAAAATATAAGCATTACGGAAGCGAAAGCAAATCTGATGTTAAGGTTACTAAAACCTCGAAACCAAAATCAGGCAAAAAGCTGAAGGCATTATCCTTTACTTTTGCACTTTCTCTGGCAGCAGTTGCACTTATCGTGCCTACTACAACACTTGCACCTGACGTTGACGCTTATGAAGACAGCAAAGCGGCTTCGTATTCAGTAGGTGACGCTGATGAGTTTGCAGCAGTTATTACCGATAACTGCGTAATTGAAACAACTGTTCCGTTAACCCAAGAGGAAACAACCGTAGCGCCTACAACAAAGAAAACAACAAAAGAAACAAAACCTACTGAGGCTGCAACCGAAGCTGAAACAGAAGCTAAAGAATCAACCAAAGAGATTTCTGAGGCAGAAATAAGTGAAAGCAGTGTTGAACTCAGCGAAAATTCCGAATACAGCGAAAGCAATACGGAGTATCAGGAAGAAAACAGCAATGATTATTCCTACAGCACAGGCAGCTATCTTATTGGTATAAGCAATCCTGATTATAACTACAGTCCTTCACCCGTTTCTCTTTCATCATATGACAGAGCAAAGCTTGAAAGACTTGTTATGGGCGAAGCAGGAAGTATGGGATACAACGGTTGTGCACTCGTTGCACAGTGCATCAGAGATGCTATGAACCGTTCCAACACCACTTCTATTGACAGAATTATTTCAGAATACCAGTATTATGCACC
>CAMBNE010000262.1 GCA_945868935.1 uncultured Clostridia bacterium | reverse complement strand
ATTACAAAAGGCGGTTGCACACTTGCAATCGCCTTTTTGTATACCATATTATTCCTTTGAAATTGAGCTGAATTTATATGAAACGAGGTTCAGAATCAGAAATACTGCTATTGCAATAAGCGAGTACGTCATCATAAAGCCAAAGCCGACTTCGTTGTCAAACAAATTCATTTTAAGCGTGAAAATTTCCTTTACGCTTTCGGCAAACATTCCCTTGTCTGCACCGCCTAACATATCGTTGATATTCTCAATTGCAGGGTTCATAAGCACGTTTCTCATCATTCCTGCAATCTGCGAGCCGGGAACGAGATTAACAGCCGTCTGCACTCCCTCGCCGAACTGCGAAACGGGGATATATGCGCCGATTACAAAGCCGATTGCCGCTGAAATCATCACGTTGAATGAGCTTAAGGTGGAGCTTTTCTTGAAAAACGATGCAAAAACCATAAGCAAAAGTGTTGATGAAACAGAGCCGAGCGCCGTCAGTCCGTAAATGCAGAGAATGTCGGTAAAGGAGTACACAAATGTTCCGCCGACTGCAATAAAGACAAGACCTGCCGTAAGCAGAATTGAGCTTATAATAATTGTGTTGACTACCGCACCGCTGAAATACGACAGCACAACCGTACTTCCCTTTACGGGAGATGCACCGTAGTCGTAGTTGATTTTGTTCTGCTTGTCGGAAACCATTACCGAAAGCGAGTTGAGCGCAACGGTTACTACCGATGTTCCGATTACGCCTGCGATAAGCCACGAATTTATAAGCGCCTCAATTGCTCCGTCGGTTACAAGCTCTTCAAGCTCGCCGAGGTTTTCTCTTATTGTATCAAGGTAGTTGCCCTTTAAAAACAGCAGATAAAGTCCGAGCACGATAATCTGCGTCAGCATTGAAAGTATAATCGCCATTCTGTCTTTAAGATAAACCTTTATGTTGCGAAGCGTCATTCCCTTGTATGCGCATAATGTCTTTACCATATTATTCACCAAGCCTTTTTCCCGTAATTGTAAGAAATACGTCGTCCATATCTCCCTTGATAACCTCATAATCGCTGATTTGCGGATAGCTTGTTATAAGCCTTGTAGCCTGAGAGCTGTCAGCAATTTTTATTTTATAAGCGTCGCCGATATAGTCAAAATCAAGCTTTTCAGCTTTCAGCAGATTTTCTGTACCGTCGGACTTTGGAGTGTACCACACAAGCCTGTTGTGGGCGTACTGCTTTTTGAGGTTGTGCGGAGTATCGTTTGCAGAGATTCTGCCCGAGTCGATAATCACAACGTTGTCGCAGTCGGCAGTTTCCTCCATATAGTGAGTGGTCAGAAACACCGTCAGTCCTGTTTCTCTGCGGAGCTTGTGAATAATGCTCCACACCTGAATTCTCGTCTGCGGGTCAAGTCCCGTAGTCGGCTCGTCAAGAAAGAGGATTTTCGGTCTGTTTATAAGCGCTCTGGCTATGTCAACTCTCCTGCGCTGACCTCCGCTCAGCTTTGCATAACGTCTGTCAAGGATTTCGGAAAGATTAAAAATTTCCGTCAGCTCGTCAAGCCTGCTCCTCGTTTCAGCCTTTGTAAATCCGTAATAAGCCGCACGTGAAACAAGGTTTTCTTTTACGGTGAGCTGTTTGTCAAGCACGGGATTCTGAAAGACTATTCCGATTAAGTCCTTGATTTTTGACTTCTGCGTGTCAAGGTCATAGCCGCCTATCCTTACAACGCCCGACGTTTTTTCAAGCACTGTGCAGAGTATGTTGATTGTGGTTGATTTTCCTGCGCCGTTTACTCCGAGAAACGCAAAAAACGAACCCTCGTCAACGTTGAATGAAATATCCCTCACTGCGTGAACGTCCTTGTAATCCTTTACAAGATTTTGAACTTCAATTATCTTTTTCATAAGCTTTCCTCCTGTCGTGACCTTATTGTAGCAGACAAAAAAGCAATAAAAAAGACACCTTACACCGAGTTGTTCAAAACCCGATGTAAGGTGCAGAATTGATTATGTGAAATGCATTAGATTTCTTCGTCCTCGTCGTCCTCATTAAATCTTTTGAGTGCAGCGTTTATACCCCTTGCAAGGTGTATATTCATAAAATAGCTGTACGCCCATACGAACAGATAAACAGCAAGAATAACAACAAAAAGTATCAAAGCGCCAATAATGCTTCCGTACCACCCAAACAACGCTCCCTCGGTCATAACTACAGTTTCAATTACAAAAAAATGAATTACCGTTCTCACCCTGAACTGCTTTTTCGTCGGCTCGTTTTTAAAGCCGAACAAAAACGTCGGCAACGCTCCCAATATGCCTGTCAGAAATACCTGCCAAGGGAGTTCGGGCGACAACGGTCCGTTGCCCTCAAAAAGCAGGTTTGAAAGGCTCGTTATAAATAAAACCCCTGTTGATATTATAAAAAAGTGTGAAATTACAAGTTTAACTGTATCTTTCATTATTATCCCTCACATTCCAAGACGTTTTTTCAGATTCGGCACATACTGACGTGAAATTATCACCGTTTCGCCGTTTGTAAGCTTTGCTTCAAATCTTCCGTTGATTGACGGCGATACCGAGCGGATTTTTGAAATATTCAGTATCATAGCCTTTGAGCATCTGAAAAGCTTTGTACTGCCGAGCTGTTCTTCAAGCTCGTAAAGCTTGAGCTTTGATTCATAGACATTTTTTTGAAGATAAATGTAGGTTTTGTTGTCAACCGACTCAATGTAGTAAATATCCTTCGGCGCAATGCGGAACATCTCGCCGTCCCTGCTGCCGAGCAGCATAGCCTCGTTCTTTTTGAGCCGTTCAACAATTGAGAGCACCTCGTCGTTGATTTCACGGCACCTGACTACTATTTCTTCCTCATCGTTTTCGCCGATTTGCGTAATTGTTATTTTAAACATTGTCTGACCTCCCTGCTGTAATCTTATTCTATCATAACAGAAACGGAATTCAAATTCAACAAAAGTAAGTTGCATTTTGAGGTA
>CAMBNE010000261.1 GCA_945868935.1 uncultured Clostridia bacterium | reverse complement strand
GTATTCACGAGATGAAGCTTATCGTTGACCTTATCTATCAGTCAGGCTTTGCAGGTATGAGATATTCAATCTCCAACACTGCTGAGTACGGCGACTACATCACAGGTCCCAAGATTATTACAGAGGACACAAAGAAGGCTATGAAGCAGGTTCTTTCCGACATTCAGGACGGTACATTTGCTAAGGACTTCCTCCTTGATATGTCAAAGGCAGGCGGTCAGGCTCACTTCCGTGCAATGAGAAAGCTTGCTGCCGAAGCTCCTGCCGAAACAATCGGTAAGGAAGTAAGAAAGCTCTACAGCTGGTCAGACGAGGACAAGCTCATCAACAACTGATTCTATTACTTTAAAAATAATGGTCGGTGCACCGATTCGGTGTCCGACCATTTTATTTTTGAATACTTATTGACATATACGGTAAAATCGTATATAATAATCATGTAAAGTACGATATTACCGTATAAAAGAAGTGACTGTATGACAAGAGAATTTATTTTTACTCAGCCTTTTCGTAACTGTTGGAAAGCTATGGGATTAGATGATGATGATTTAAAGCAATTAGAAGAAGTGCTTCTTGAAAACCCTCAGCTTGGTTCTGTTATTCAAGGTACAGGCGGAGCCAGAAAAATGCGTATTCAGCTTTTCGGTAAAGGCAAAAGCGGAGGCGGCAGAGTAATTTATATCGATATTTTTGAAAAAGAGAAAATTTATCTGATTTTTGCATACCCTAAAAATGTTCAGGAAAATCTGACAGAAAGTCAGAAACAAGCAATTAAAGCAATGATTGAAGCTATTAAGAAGGAGTGATTATATGTCTGATTTACGTTTTGAATCCTCTTTATCAATTGAGGAAATAGAAGACAATTTTAAAAATACTGATTTTTTCAGCGGCATAATGGACGGACTCAATGAAGCTCTTGCATATGAAAAAGGAAAAGCTAAGGCTGAAACAATTGCAAGAAAACGTTCGTTGCCTGATATAGATGTTGCTCAAGTAAGAAATTCGCTTTGTATGACGCAAAAATCATTCGCCGCAATGCTCGGTGTATCTTGCCGTACGGTTGAGGCTTGGGAGTGCGGAAAATCAAATCCTGCCCCTACAGCAGTAAAGCTTATATACCTTATCAGCAATGACCATTCATTAGTACAAAAATTGCAGAATGTTTAAAAAGGGATACCGCAGTAGGTATCCCTTTTTATTTTACGCTTTACACTATCAATAAGTATGGTCGCAGATTTCGTTGATTTTGTCACGTAGCTTTAAGAAATCGTCAAAAGCGTCCGGCTTTCTTCTCGGGTCACGCAGAATTGCGGCAGGGTGAAGCATAGCCATCATCTGTATTCCGCCCTTTTCGAACCACAAGCCGTGCTCCTTTGTGATTTTTATGTCCGACTTGATAATTCTTCCTGCGGCTATTCTTCCAAGGCATACGATAATTTTCGGGTTAATCATTTTTACCTGCGCCCTCAGCCACTCAATGCACTGTTCCTGCTCCTCGGGCTTAGGGTCACGGTTCTGCGGAGGACGGCATTTTACGATATTTGCTATGTAGATATTCTTATTTCTGTCGAGGTCAACGGCAGTAAGCATCTTATCAAGCAGCTTGCCTGCCCTGCCTACAAACGGCTCGCCCTGCAAATCCTCGTTTTCTCCCGGTCCTTCGCCGATGAACATAACCTCGGCGTTCTCACTTCCAACGCCGACTACTACGTTGTGCCTTGTTTTGCAAAGCTCGCATTTTTCGCACTGCTCACAGGCAGTTTTCAATTCTTCCCAAGTATTATACATAAAAATTATCCTTTCTTATTTTATTGCCCAGAAACCTGCCTGCATATATGACATCCAAATTATCTCCACAGCTTTAAAGCCTGTTTTCTTAAGCAGGCTGATGTGTTCCTCGATAGTTACAGGAAAAACCTCCGTACCGCGTCTTTTAATATGTGATTCTGCTTCTTCCTCGCTCTTTCCGTGCTCCAGGAGGTATTTTTTCCATCTTTTCATACCAAGCTCATCACATTCATTGCAGGACAATGATATATTTTCAAAAGTTATATAAACACCGCCGTCCTTTAAGGCTTCAAAACACTTCTTAGTTGCGTTTGCCCGCTGATTTCTGTCAAGATAATGATGCGCCTGAACAGCAGTTACAATATCAAACTCATTGTTGAAGCCAAGCTGTTGAGATGCAAGATTAACATACTTCACATTTTTATATTCTTTCAGCTTGTCTTTTGATTTTTCAAGCATTGCTTCTGACGGGTCACATAAAGTTAAATCAACCGTATCAAATTTTTTCAGCACCTTCTGAGCAAGATTTCCCGTCCCACAGCCTGTATCAAGCCAGTTTATCCGACTAAGCCCAAGGCACTCAGCCAAATCCAAAATCTGATTGTGAAATTCTGCGTAATACGGCAATACAGAATTAATGCGGCTGTCATAGTCATTTGAAGTGTATGAAGATAAATTATCCTTCATAAAAATTATCCTTTCTGTGTACAAACCGTTGAAATTTGTTCAATTTAGTAGTAAAATAAATATATCAAGCCGTAAACGGCTAAATTTAACGAATGGTGGTTTATTAAAATGAAAGTAATGGTTGAAACATCTGCTCATCACGTTCACGTTACCAAAGAAACTCTTGAGGCTCTCTTTGGCAAGGGCGCAACGCTCACTAATAAAAAGGACCTTTCACAGCCCGGTCAGTTTGCCTGTGTTGAAAAGGTTACTGTTGTAGGTCCGAAAAGCGAAATGAAAATGTCAATCCTCGGTCCCGAAAGAAGCGCAGACCAAGTTGAAATTTCACTCACTGACGCAAGAAAGCTCGGCATTGCCGCTCCCGTTAAGGAATCAGGCGATATAGCAGGTACCCCCGGCTGTAAGCTCGTAGGTCCTGAGGGCGAGGTTGAAATTGAGTGCGGAGTAATCGCCGCTAAAAGACACATTCACCTTGACCCTGCAACAGCAGAGCAGTTCGGTCTT
>CAMBNE010000260.1 GCA_945868935.1 uncultured Clostridia bacterium | reverse complement strand
TTTTTATAAGAATTAACAAGACTGCAATTTCTGCCGTTTGCAACGCATTCAAAAACTTCGTCAAGCTCAGTTTCAAGCCTTGTGCCTGCTCCGAGCACAATACCAGTCCTTAAAAATGTAAGGTCGAAATTGTTACCCTTTTTCTCACAGTTCCAAAGGCTTTCGGTAGTTCTCATAAGCTGAGAAGCAAAGCTGTTTTCAGAGCACAAATCAAGCTTTGCATACTCATTTTCGGAGTAAACTCTGTGAATCTCAGCGTTTCCGTAAACTCTGCTGTCGGTCAGAACAACGGTTTTGGCATTTGTTCTTTTTGAAACCTCGGCAAGGAATTTAACCTCGTTGATTTGTGATGAAAATAATTTTGCATCTGCGCTGATTTTTTCACTGCAAAGTCCTGTGTGTATAATATAATCTATTTTGGTAATTTCTGATAAAGAATTAAAATCCACAAAATCAAAGTCGTTTCTTAAAAGCAATTCCTTGTTAAAGTCAGCTAAAGCAGATTTGTTTTCACCTGTAAAACAGACCTTGATATGAAGCTTTTTTGTTTCATTGAGGTACAAAAGGGCATAGCAAAGACAGCGGGCAATTTCTCGTCCGCATATTAAAAATGATTTGTTTTTCAGCTTGTTCAGTATATCTTTTTCAACCGTAGGCATAGCCGCCCAGTCGGCTTGAAATTCATTTAAAATGTCCTTGATTTGCATTTTGTTTTCCTTTTTATTTAGTCTTTAATTTGCAGGCTCATTATTTTAACACTGCGTTTTATTCCCTCTGTCAGGTCAACATTTGCACTCCAACCGAGATTATTAAGCCTTGTTGCATCAAGAATTTCGGGTGTTGGTGACATAGGGGAGGGAACAGGCTCTTTTTCATCTTCGGGGTTTGCAAAGCTTAGTGTCAGATTCAGCTCAGGAAAAGCCTCAACAGCCGCCTTTGCAAATCCTCTTATTGTCACGTCGCTTTTCGGATTTGCAATATTATAAGGCGTTGCGTTTTCACCGTCAAGCAGAATTTTAAGCAGTGCTACAGCCGTATCGGTAACATAGCAAAAGCTCCTCAGAGCCGCGCCGTTACTCTTTAGCAGAATATTCTGTTTTTTGACAACATTCGCAATAAACTGAGCCCACACTCTGTCGTCGTCGATATTTGCAGGGCCGTAAATGTAGGCAGGTCTTGCAATTTTTACATTCATACCATACTGCTTTGCATAGCAGCAGCCGAGTGTTTCGGCGGCACGCTTGCCCTGAGCGTAGCAGTTTTTGTAGCTGTCAATGTCAATATATCCGAGGTCGTTCTCGCCGATTGAATTCTTGCCGTTGAAAACAGAGCCGTAAACCTTTAGCGAGGACACAATAAGCGTGCTTTCAGCGTCGCTCTTTTTTGCGTATTCAAGCGCATTTGCTGTGCCTGTCAGATTTGCGTCAATCGTACCTGCGGGGTCGTTTTCAAAGTAATATGCACTTGCCTGACTTGCGGCGTGTATAACAAAGTCAGCTCTGTCAAACTCAAACGGTTTGCAAACGTCCTGTACAATAAGCTCCAGATCGTCACGATAGATAAGCTCACCATACTTTTTTTCAGCATTTTCACTGTTTCTTACGAGTGCCTTTATCTTTATATTACTTCCGTAAATATCATTTCTGATAAGCATTGCACAGACAAGGTAAAATGCAATAAAGCCGTTGCCTCCCGTAATCAGAACGGTTTTATTGCAAAGGCACGGCCAGTTGATATTGCTTTCTGTAATTGTTTTAATATCTTCAAAAACATAAGGGTGCAAATGGTTTTCAACCTTATAGTCCATATTTAAGCTCCTCTTTTGCAAAGTTTTTAAAGCTTTTGTAGTAGTAGCGTGAACGGAGGAACTGTAAATCCTCAGGCGTTGTCACCTTGATATTGTCACGCTCACCCTTGAAAATATGTACTGTTTCACCAAGCTCAATCAGCAGCTCGCTTGAAGAAATCGGATTTGTAATTCCGAGTCTTTCCGCTTCATCGTGAGCGTGCATAATTTTTCTCATAGTATAGCCCTGTGGAGCCTGTGTAATATACATCTGCTTTCTCGGCAGACTTTTACAGCAGGTTTCGCCGTCCTCACTCTGCAAAACAGAGTCAATGCTTGGCGTAACGGGCACAGCAGTTTCAAATTTTGCAGCTGTTTCAATGCAGTCCGAGATAAGCTGATGCGAAATCAGCGGACGAACTCCATCGCAGATAAGCACAATGTCATCGGGTGAAGAAAACCTCTGAACCTCAACAAGTCCGTTGTGGATACTTCCGTGACCGTTTTCACCGCCCGGAACGATTGAAGTAACCTTGGCTACCTTATATTGTGCAATCAATTCCCACATATATTCAATTTTATCGGCAAGGCAGGAAATTACAATATCATCAACATCGGAGTGAGAAGCAAAGTTTTCAAGCGTTCTGATGATAATCGGTTTGCCGTCAACATTAATAAACTGCTTGGGAATGTCAAGCGACTTCATTCTTGCGCCGACGCCGCCTGCAAAAATAACAACGTGTACCATAGTTTCACCGTTAGTATTATTTTTTCTTTTTTGATTCTTCGTAAACCTTTAAGGTTTCTTCCGTAGGACCGTCAAAAATAATCGTACCTTTTTTAAGGAAGATTGAGCGTGGGCAGATTTCCTTAACTGAAGCGGCACTATGGCTTACATAAAGTACCGTAGTGCCTGCGGCAATAATCTCTTTAATCTTGTTTTTACATTTCTTTTTAAAAGATGCGTCGCCTACGGCAAGAGCCTCGTCAACAACAAGAACATCAGGTTCAATGTTTACGTTAATTGCAAAGCCAAGGCGCATTTTCATACCGCTTGAATACGTTCTTACAGGCTGGTCAATGTAGTCGCCGAGCTCTGCAAATTCAATTATATTTTCCTCAATGGTCTTGATATATTCGTCCTCAAGTCCGAGAATGTAGCCTTTGAGGTAAATATTTTCTCTGCCGGTCATCTCCAT
>CAMBNE010000259.1 GCA_945868935.1 uncultured Clostridia bacterium | reverse complement strand
AAAAATTGCAATGCAATTTTTGTGTGGACACGGCACGCCGTGTCCCTACGTCAACGTTGCTATAATTCCAACGACAAATTTTGGTTTATCGATTATTAATTACTTTTTACAGTGGCTTTCTTTTTCTTTTTAATAACGTAGGTGTAGGCACAAAGTCCAGCAAACGTTACTACACAAATTACCGTAACCGTAAAACCGGGCCAGAATCCCTTGGGATAATAGTAGAGCCTGATTTCGTGACTTCCCTTTGAAAGCGGGAATGCAACAAGCGAGCCGCCGACAGGGGTGATTTCAACCTCTTTGCCGTCAACTACGGCTGTCCAGCCCTCCTCATAGGGAACCGAAGTATAGAACAAGCCGTCCTCGCTTACGTTAATTGTGCCTTCCATTGAACTGCCGGTAAGGTTGGTGGTGGTCATAACGTCCTTGCTGATTTTTTCGTAGCCTTGCTCAAAAACGTCCTGATTGAGAAGGTTTACATAAACCTGAGCCGTGCCTGACTGACCCTGCGAAAGCTGAGCATAAACCGAAATCTTGTCGCCTTTATTGAAGTAGCCTATGCTTGCAATATACGGACGTGACATTCCGTATGTGGAGCTCTGTGCAGTGTCGTTCTGCATTACCGTAACATTGTCGCCGCCCGAAATTTTGGCGTACATACAGTAAAGTCCGTCCTCGGGAGCTTCGTAGTTCCACTTGACATACGGCGTGATTGATGCATCGTTGCAGTTGAACGAATAATTGCCGTAGGAAGATTTTGTTACGGGGAATTTTTCGTAATCGTAATGTCCCTGCGAAACAACCTCAAGCGGAGTGTATACGTTCTCGCTTATTCCCGTTGCACGCTTGAAGAAATCGTTTTGACGGTCAAACGGATTGAACTGGTCCTCGTTGTCGTTTTCAACCCAACCTGAAAGCTCTTCGTCTACCATAAAGCCCATAGGAATATAGTGGTCGTTCTTTAACAGCTTTTCATTGCCAACCGTATAAGCCTCGGACAAATCGTAGGTGTTGCGGTAAATTCCGTCACGTGAAATAATGTATTTTAAATTCATAAACATATTTGTAACGGGCGAGCCTTCGGCGTAGGTGTATCTGTTGCCGCTCTTCCAGCCCATCATACCGAAGTTTTCGAAGAAACGTGTCATATCGACATTAGCCATTGAGTTGAACATTGAAAGTCCGTTGTAGCCGTTGAGCGAGCCGTCGTTAAGCGTCTGTGTTGAGGTCGTTTCAGCTCGCCACAATTCTGTTGTGTTCTCCTCAAGGCTGTTCATATAATCAATAACCTGCTTGGTGGTTTCTCCGCCTCTGGGGTAGTCATATGTACCCGTAACCGTTGTGGTTTTTACGCCGATATACGCCGTCGCGCCGCTTTCGCCGATTACGACGACGGCAAGCACAATCAGAAGCACCTGTTTGGGAACTATTCTTCTTGTATACAGGAAGAGCATTGTGCATACCACAAGGGCAACGATTGAAGTTCCGATAATTGTATAAGCCTCCTGAGTGCCGATTGCAAACAGGATAACAAGCGCCGAGCCGAGAGCCGCCAGCAGAATATCCCAGCACGAGCTGAAGTCAATCAGCATAAACGCTCTGAACGCCATTACAACAAGCACAAAGCTGATAAGATAGCTGAAGCGGTAGGGAATCATATTTGTAAAGTGGAAGCCGTGCCAGATGTAGTCGAGCTGTCTGATGATACAGCTGATAATCATAAAGAAGATAAGGCATATATCCACAACCTTTTCCTTCAGGCTGATTTTCTTTGAGGTAAGGAAAAGTATGCCGAGCACAATTGAAACAGTGCCGCAGGCAATATTCGGAAGTGCGTCTGCCTCTTTTGTTGCAGGAGAAATAAATGTGATAAAGTTTGACAGAATTTCCTTGATTGCAGTCAGCACACCGAGCAAATCGTTGGTCTTGCCGATGTTAATGCTGAACGTTGTCGGGAACGAGCTGCCCGATGCATTTGTGTTCTGCAAACCGAAGAATGCAGGCAACAGGAAAAATGCTGTAATTCCGATTGCAATGAGCGAGAAAACGCCCATTCTAAGAAGCTTTGTAAAGAAAGTCCTTACGTTCTCCCACTTTACAATATTGTATGCTATGAAAATAAGCAGTACAAAAATGCAGGCAAAAAGTCCTATGTAGTAGTTTGCAAGAAGTGAAAGTGCAAGCGTAATAACATAAAGGCGGAATTTGTTTTCGGTCAGAAGCTTTACTGCGCCGAGCACAAGAAGCGGAGTAATGCAGACCGTATCAAGCCAGATTGTGTTCCAGTAGTAGCCCATAAAGAATGCGCAGAACGAGAAACAACAGCCGAATAAAACGAGTGAAAAATCGTTTTTCCTGAATACACTGCGAAGGAAAATTGCCATAAACATACCTGCGCAGGCTACCTTTATAACAACAGAGAACATAAGGAATTCTCTGAGCCATTCGCTCGGAAGGAACACTGAAACAAAGTTTAACGGACTTGCAAGGTAGTACGACATAAGCGCAAAGTAGTTAACGCCGCCGCCCTGAGTCCACGACCAGAACAGCGATTCTCCGTGCTTTAGCTTGTCCTGAAAGTCAACAAGAAACGGATAGTACTGGTGCCACAAATCCGTTACAAGAATCTGCTGGTCACCGAACGGTGATACCTTCATCAGCGCAAACGCCGTTGTCATCAGCACAAACGGCACTAAAAACGCAAGTAAGATGAAACGGTTGTCTGAGAAAAAAGCCTTGAACCTGCTCTGCCCATTAAGCGTTGGGGCTTTGGCTCTTTTCACTGCTTGTGTATTTGGCATATCAAAATAAACCTCCTGTTATATTTGAAGCTATTCGTTTTGTGCAGCACATCAAAGCGGCACATATTTATAATATTGTACCACATCTTTTCAATAAGGTAAACATAATTTATGTGAAAATTCAGAAATTTATCTGCGTTGTAAATAGATGTGACCCATTTTAGGTAAAAAATAAAGTCAAAGTTA
>CAMBNE010000258.1 GCA_945868935.1 uncultured Clostridia bacterium | reverse complement strand
CAGATTGTTACAGTTCCGTTTTCGTGGAGCAGGAGCATAGCCATAGGCTTGCCGACAATGTTGCTTCTGCCGATTATAACGCAGTTTTTGCCGCTTACGGGTATATCATAGGAATGGAGCATTTCCATTACGCCTGCCGGTGTGCAGGGCAGAAAATCATACTCGCCGAGCATTATCTTGCCCACATTTACTGCGTGAAATGCATCAACGTCCTTTTCGGGGTTAATTGCTTCGATTACTGCCTTGTCGTCAAGGTGCTTCGGAAGCGGAAGCTGAACGAGAATACCGTTGATGTCAGGCTTTTCGTTAAGTGTTTTCACAAGAGTGAGAAGCTCTTCCTGAGTAGTCTGTTCGGGGAGTGCGTATTCCTCCGACTTAAAGCCGACAGCCTCGCAAGCTTTTTTCTTGTTGTTTACATAAACTCTTGAAGCCGAGTCGTTGCCTACGATTACCACCGCAAGTCCGGGGGTTATGCCGTGCTTTTCCTTAAGCTCAAGCGTTTGATTTCTTACTTCTTCTTTTACCTGTGCCGATCCCTTTTTTCCGTCTATAATCTGCATAGAAAGAATCCTCCTTTTTTCTGTTTATAATTAACATTACGAGTCCCGTAACAAATATTGCAAATGACAAAACCTGCGACACCCTTATATCCATTCCGAAAAGCCGGAACGGAAGATAAAGACTGTCTGTTCTTAAGCCCTCGACAAACATTCTTTCAAAGCCGTACCATACGAGATATAAAAAGAAAATCTGTCCCGAGTATCTCTGTTTGTATTTTCCGTAGAAATGGAGCAGTACAAAGCCGAGCAAACACCAGAGCGATTCATAGAGAAAGCACGGGTGAACGCCTACCATATCTGTGCCCTCGCTGACCATTCGCCAAGGAAGATTTGTGGGTGTACCGAAAGCCTCCTGATTCATAAAGTTGCCCCATCTTCCTATTCCCTGTCCGAGCAAAAAGCCCATCATTGCAATATCGAGAATGGGCAGAATCTTCATTTTCTGTATTTTGGCAACCGTAAGGCCGCCTGCGAGTGCGCCGATTATTCCGCCGTAGATTGCAAGACCTCCGTTGTTTATGTAGAGAATCTCAATCGGGTTTTTGCCGTAATAATCCCACTGAAAGAAGCAGAAATACAGTCTCGCGCCAATTATACCGGTTATAATTCCTACAAGTATGCAGTTTACAAGCTTGTTAAAATCGACATTATATCTCGGTGTACTTCTCCACGCATACAATACTGCGAGCAGAAGTCCCGATGCAATTATAATTCCGTACCAGTAGATAGGATATGTGCCTACAGTAAATGCTACGGAGTTTATTGTGAAATCAAGTCCGAGTCCCGGAAAGCTTACATTGTATTCCATATTAACCCTCCGTTTCAGACTCTCGTACAACTGAAAGAGTGCAGTTGCAGACATCAAGAATTTCTGAAAGCCTGTTCTCAATATCTTCAAAGCAAGCGTTTGAAACAGCGTCAATATATGAAAACAGCTCGTTTCCGCTGAAATGGTAATCTATAATTGAATTTGCAATTGAGCTTACGGAATTCAGCGAAGAAACGGTATCACCGTAAACTGATTTTTTTGCAATTTCGAATTCGTCTTTGTCAAGTCCCTCTGATTTCACCTTGGTGATATACTGTTTAATCATCTCAGCCGCCTGTTTCGGAGCACGTGACTCGCCGCCGAAAATTACGGAGCAATAGCCGGGACCTTCAAAAAGCTCATAGGAAAAGGAGCTGTTGATAAGGTTAGAGTCCATAAGATTGCGGTAAAGCGTGCTTGTGTTTGAGGCGAGCATTGAAAGCAGGATATCTGTATGAGCAAGAGTTTTTGAATCAAGCGACTTGTCTGCCTTCTCCTTAAATCCGAGATTGAAAAGCGGCATTGAAACAGGGAAAGTCTGCTCGACAAAGGGAGTGTTTATTTCGTAAGGCTCGTCTTCAAAGTAATTTGAAATTTCGTGCTTTTCGCAGGGCTTTAGCATTTTATCTGCTATTTTAAGCACCTGTTCAACCGTCACATTACCTGAAACGCAGAGTGCCATATTGTTAAGATTATAGAATACATTGTAGACTTCATACAGCTTTTCTGCTGTGATTTGTGCAATACTTTCAACCGTTCCTGCAATATCTATTCTTACAGGGTGATTCTTGTACATTCCCTCAAGCATATTGAACATTACACGCCAGTTTGGGTCATCATCGTACATCTTGATTTCCTGACCGATTATACCCTGCTCCTTTGCAACAGTCTGAGCCGTAAAATACGGACTCTGAACAAAGTCAAGGAGTATTTCAAGGCTTTGCTCAAACTTGTCTGTACAGGAAAACAGATAACAGGTTTTTTCAAAGCTTGTGTATGCGTTGGCATTTGCGCCAGTTTCGGCATATCTTACAAATGCATCTCCCTCTTCGCTTTCAAACAGCTTGTGTTCAAGGTAGTGCGCAATACCGTCGGGGACTGTGATTTTATCTTTTCCGTCAACCGAGAAACAGGTGTTTATACTTCCGTATTTTGTACCGAAAATTGCATAAGCAGACTTGTAGCCTTCTTTCGGGTAAACATAAATTTCAAGTCCCGACCGGTGTTTAATTTTATAGTAGCTGTCGCCCGTTAATTCGGACTTTATTTCCGTTATATTCATTATGGGTACCTCTTTACTTATTTTTTAATATATAAACGGTATCAAGAGTGAGCTTTTTAGCCGCATTTACAAGCTGTTCCTTTGTTACTGCGTTGATTTCGGCAGAAAGCTCGTCAATTGTCTTGAATGAGCCGCTGAAAAGCTGACTTGTATACCACGAATCAATTCCGCTTACAGTATCATTAGTAGAATTAAACGAATTAATTACTGCCATTTTCGTAGCTTCAATTTCAAAATCACTTATATTTCCGCTTTGCATATCGGCAATTTCCTTTAAAATTGCCTTTTCAGCTTTTTCAAGGTTTTCACCCTCTACACCGCTGTCAACAGAAAGAATACCCTTTTGCATAT
>CAMBNE010000257.1 GCA_945868935.1 uncultured Clostridia bacterium | reverse complement strand
CCGAGGAAATGATTGCGCAGGGCGCAGATATTATCGATGTGGGCGGCGAGTCAACAAGGCCCGGTCATATAAAGATTTCAGACGAGGAGGAGGTTGAGCGTGTCGCTCCGATTCTGTCTGCAATCCGTGAGCGTTTTGATGTCCCTGTATCGCTGGATAGCTACAAAAGCGGAGTTGTCAGGGCAAACTTAGGGCAAATTGATTTGATTAACGATATCTGGGGACTAAAGTATGATTCCGAAATGGCTGAGGTCGTGGCAAAGTCTGACCTGCCCTACTGCCTTATGCACAACCGAAAGAACAGCGAATATAATAACTTTTTTGAGGACTTTATGGCTGACATAAAGGAAAGCCTTGAAATTGCCGAAAGAGCAGGAATAAAAAAAGAAAAAATAATACTCGACGGCGGAGTAGGCTTTGCAAAAAGCTGTGAACAGAATTTGCAGGTAATCAACCGTACCGACGAGCTCTGTGCCTTAGGCTATCCCGTAATGGTTGCAACCTCAAGGAAATCGGTAATCGGTCTTACTCTCGACAGAGAACTGAGCGAGCGTGTAATCGGCACTGTTGCCACAACGGTAATCGGTGTTATGAAGGGCGCGTCATTCGTGCGTGTTCACGACATTTCCGAAAATTATGACGCAATCCGAATGACAAAATCCGTTCTGGAGGAAAGAAAATGGATAAAATAACTTTGCAGGGAATTGAGTTTTTCGGCTATCACGGTGTTTTGCAGAGTGAAAAGGAGCTTGGACAGTCTTTCAGCGTTGACTGTGAAATGTATCTTGATACTTCTCTTTGCAGTGATGATTTGAACAAGACGGTCAATTACGCAGACGTTGCGTGTGAAATAGTGTCATTTTGCAAGGAAAACAGATACGATTTGCTCGAAACCCTTGCAGACAGCCTTGCTAAGGATATTTTACTCAAATATTCCTTAATCAACGAGCTTAATCTTACGCTTCACAAGCCTCACGCTCCCATTCCTACAGCTTTTGACGACGTGACGCTGAATGTTACAAGGGGTTGGCACACCTGCTATCTTGCAATCGGCTCAAACTTAGGTGACCGTGAGAAAAACCTCGACACCGTATGGAGCGAAATTGAGGAAAATCCGTATATAAAGGGCGTTTGCAAGTCGGACTATATCGAAACCGAGCCTTACGGAGTTGAGGATCAGCCCGACTTTTTAAACGGAGCAATAAAAATCAGGACAGTTCTGACGCCTCGTGAACTGCTGAAGTTCTGCAGTGATACCGAAATGCTCTGCGGCAGGGTGAGAACAAGGCACTGGGGCGAAAGAACGCTTGACGTTGACATTCTGATGTATGACGACGAAGTGATTTTTACCGATGAGTTAAAAATTCCGCACCCCGAAATGCACAAACGTGCATTTGTTTTACAGCCGCTTGCGCAGATAGAGCCGTATCTGATTCACCCAATCAGGAAAATGAATGTGTCAGAGCTGCTTGAGCAGGTATTAGTATAAATAAAGGTGAGTGATTATGAATTGTATTGCGGCTGTTGACAGCAACTGGGCAATAGGAATTGATAACAGACTTCTGTTTCATATTCCGCAGGATTTGCATTTTTTTAAAGAAAAGACTGTCGGAAAAACAGTGATTATGGGCAAAAACACCCTGATGTCACTGCCTGAGCAAAAGCCTCTTGCAAACAGAAGAAATATTGTTTTAAGCACAAGCCTTAATGAAAAAGACTTTATTGTCTGCAAAGATTTAAAAAGCCTTTTTGAAAAAATCAAAGATTATGACAGCGACGAATTATTTGTCATAGGCGGCGAGCAGATTTACAGACTGCTTTTGCCGTATTGCAGTACAGCGTATATCACAAAGGTAAATGCAGAAAAGCCTGCAAACAGATTTTTCCAAAATCTTGATTTATCCGAAAACTGGGAAATGACCTTTAAGGGCGAAAAACAAGTATATAACGGAATTGAATTCTGCTTTTGCGAATACAGAAACACCCAACCGAAAAAGATTTAGCTTATTGATTCAGCCGAAATTGCTTTATGAGCATTTTGGCTTTTTTATTTATAAATAGATTTTTTTATCATAATTAAAGCGTTTTGGTTAATACATAGAAATTGTCAAATGACATTTCTTTGCGTTGAATTTTGTCTGTTTCGTGCTAAAATATTAGTGGATTAAAATGCGATTCAAAGAATGAGGTGTATTTTGTGGAAACGCTTGAGATTTTAAAAAACCTCGCCATAATTCTGATTGCGGCAAAACTTTGCGGACTTGTTGTGCGCAAGCTTCACGGTCCTCAGGTCGTCGGCGAGATTATCGCAGGACTTATCGTAGGCCCCTGCCTGCTTAACTTCGTTCAGTACGATGATTTTATTTCGGGTATGGCTGAAATCGGCGTTGTGCTGCTTATGTTTGCGGCAGGTCTGGGAACAGATTTGAAGGAGCTTGTCAAAACAGGCTTTGTGTCGTTTATGATTGCGCTGGCGGGCGTTGTCGTGTCAATTTTCGGCGGTGCGGCAATTTACCTTGGATTAGGCTTTGGCCAGCCGGGAACGCAGATGCTTGAGGCGATTTTTTTCGGCACAATTCTTGCCGCAACCTCTGTAAGTATCACTGTTCAGGCACTCAAGGAAATGGGTCGACTTAAGGGCAAGGTGGCTACCACAATCCTTTCGGCGGCGGTTATTGACGACGTAATCGGCATTGTTCTGCTTACCGTTGTAATCGGCTTTAAGGACCCGAAGGTTCAGCCGCTGAACGTTTGCATAAATATCGTTATTTTCTTTGCGCTTGCAGTTGTGCTCGGCTTTGCCTTGTATTTTCTGTTCAAGTGGCTCGACAAGCGCTGGCCTCATTCAAGAAGAATCCCGATTTTCGGACTTGCGCTCTGCTTTGCGTGTGCATACTGCGCAGAGGAATTTTTCGGAATTGCCGATATTACAGGCGCATACGTTGCCGGTATTATCCTCTGCAACATCAAGGATTCGCACTATATTGAAAGAAAAATGGAC
>CAMBNE010000256.1 GCA_945868935.1 uncultured Clostridia bacterium | reverse complement strand
TACAACCTGATTTCCGAACACCGAAGTTCCTGTGACAAGTATGCCCTGTACAACAGAATCAACACTTAATCCGAGTAATCCGACAGTTCCGAGAACTCCGAAAAGCAGTAAAATAAGCGGTATATATTTGTCATTGATTTTTTCAAGACGCTTTATAATCATTCCAATAATGTTCAATACAGGAATAAGAATTAAAGCTCTATCGGTTATATACCCTAAAACTTCCACTTAATCACCTCACCTTATATCCGATTTGTTGATAAATCCCGTAACATTTTCGCCTATTGGTTTTTTCTCTGCCTTCGACGGAGAAGATGTAATACGGTATCTTCCGTTAATCTCAATACCGTCATAAATATAAAAAGTACCCGACTTTCTCGTTGCAGGTGCTTTTGCGGTAGCTGACACATAAAGCGGAGTGTCGGACAATGAAATCATCATTCTCGGAGAATATGATTTTTTATCGTTAACAGGTGCCGATTTTGAAAATCCGTTAAGTCCGTTTGCTTTGATTATCGAATAATAATCCTTATAACTCTCGTCAAGGTCAACTCTACCCGCAATTCCGTCTATATTTCCCTGCGACGAATACTGCCAAATGCCGTAATTTCCGTCATAAGTAGCTTTTTCAGACCACTGTGCGAGCCAAGTGTCATATTTTCGCTTGCAATCGTCATCAACAAAATTGTCAAGCCAATACTTATTTGCATAAACACAAACATAATATCCTGCTTTTTCGACAGTTTCACAAAACGCCCTTATAACATCCGACACAAACTGTTTTCCTTTATCAGATTGGCTTTTTTCTTCCACATCAAATGCGACAGGATATTCAAGCTGTTTTCCGTCAATCCATTTTAGAAAGACTTCTGCCTCTTTTTTTGCATCATCAACGCTTTTTGCATAACTGTAATGATATGCGCCGAGTTTTATACCCGCTTTTTTAGCGTTTATATAATTCTCCTCAAAGCGTTCATCTTTTTGCCCGTCATATTTTCCGTATCCTGCTCTTAAAATTGCAAAATCGATGCCGGAATTCTTCACTTTCTGCCAATTGATTTCTCCTTGATGCTTTGATACATCGATACCCTTACTCATAATATTCATTCCTTTCAATCATTGATATTCTTTGCTCGTGAATTTTCACTCTTTCTTCCAAAAGCGGTACTCTTTGAGCAAAATTATTGTGCTTATCAACCTTTTTTTCAAGCTCACGAATACGATAATTCGTAAGCTTTGCGCTTGTCATAATACCTCCGACCGTTCCGATAGAAGTCCCTAAAAATGAAAAAATTGCAATCCATATTTCAAGATTCAATCAAAACATCTCCCAAAACAGCTTTTGCGCTGCTTCGCACCTGTGCAAGCGAAGTAGCTGTGCTTAAGCCCTCGGCAAGCGTTGTAAGATTATCCTTACTTTGGGTTTCGTTTAACTTTTGAAGCTTACAAAGTTCGGCAATTTCATCTTCAGTCATATCTCTATAAATATCGTTTTCTAAAATTCTCATCTTCCATACACCTCGATTTTTGTTCCTTTTGGTATAACACTATCTTCGCCTGTGGGTGATAACGTAATATTTCTTGCAGCTTCAAACTTGTTCACATAATAGTCCCAATATTCAACGCCTTTTAGAGAGGGCATATATAAATTTGTATAGCTTTGATTAAGAGCTGTTCCTGCCATTCGACTCCAAAGTCCATTGTCTCTATCACAACGAAATATGACAACGTGTTTCTTACCCTCTTCGCCTTTGGTTATAACTGTGTTATTGCGATACGGAATAAAATTATTGATTTTCAAATCCAAATAGGCAAAGATGTTAAGTGTCGGACTTGCAGGAATACAAACAATTACAGCAATATTATTAAGTAAAAATTCTTGCCCGCTACTATCTTTAGATATAGAAATTTGACGGACATCTTCCGTTAGCGTTGTTTGATATATTAAACGGCCTTGCTTGGTTTTATCATCAATATACCCCTTAACAGCCTTATTTTGAACGGGATTTTCTGATGTGTCCGACATTGCGGTATCAATTGCTACAGACGGTCCAACATCACCTTTATCACCCTTATCGCCTTTTTCTCCTTTATCTCCTTGCAAACCTCTGTCGCCCTTGTCACCTTTATCGCCTTTTTCACCCTTGTCGCCCTTAATGCCTTTTTCGCCTTGTAATCCTCTGTCGCCTTTATCGCCCTTAAAATCTCCGTTTTTAACGGCTTCAAGCAAAGAGTTTACAGAAAAATCGTACTCTTCTCGAAGCGTATCGTCACAAGAGGCTATCGGAGAAAAACAAAGTTTAATCTCTTTAGCTTTAATTAGCTTTTCGGTTTCGTAAGTCGTTTCATTGATTTCTACGACATTGAAATAGCAGAGCATACTCATACGGCTTGTAAGGCTTGCAGGCATATCAAAGCTGATTTCATTGCTTTCGTTAGGTGTAAGATATTCAGTTCTGACAACTCCTGTCGGCAGAGCAAACTCAATATAATATCTGTACTGCGGTGAAATGTACTGTGCATCTATTTCAAATACGAGGGTAGTCGCATTATGCTCATACATAGTGCCCGCATTGTATATTTCGTCGGACAAAGAGCCGTCAACCTTTACGGTTACTGTTTTATTCATAACCCATCCATCAAAAGATCCAACGGCTCCATCATGCGGTTGACAAGATAGCGGGAGAATGCCCATCCCATAAGGATCAAAAGAAGGATCAAAAGAAAAAGTTTCCACAGCAGCCCGGAAAAGCGCTGCTCCATGTGTTCACTTTCCCGCATCATCCACAGCCACATCCGCATCGACATAGGTATTGCCGAACGCGGTGTGAATGCCGCGTTTGTCGCTCCGCAGACGGTTGATCATATTGCGATCCTGCGGCGGGTCTGCCGGATCTGCCGGGTAGATATTCCGGTCGCCCTCGTAGACGACCAGCG
Organism: uncultured Clostridia bacterium; assembly: GCA_945868935.1. GTDB lineage: Bacteria > Bacillota > Clostridia > Oscillospirales > Acutalibacteraceae > Ruminococcoides. Next base: position 69 of record CAMBNE010000256.1, on the reverse strand, counting down.
CGCAGTGATCATTCTTCAGCTCACCGGCAAGCACTTCCCAGTCTCCATCCGTCTTCTCCAGCTTTTCTA
>CAMBNE010000255.1 GCA_945868935.1 uncultured Clostridia bacterium | reverse complement strand
TTACATTGATTCCGCCCGTATTTACGTAGTCCATAACCTCTTTGAGCAAATCGGCATAGTTGCGGTTATCAATTACGCTGTTGTTAAGAAATGTATCGGGAGCACTTCTGCGCTGAAGCTCTCTTGCAATCATCGGATATGACGCACCCGACGGCACACGCAGGTTGTCCTCAAGTATATACCAGTTGTCGTCCTTCGACTGAACAAGGTCAATGCCCGAAATGTGACTGTAAATATTCTTAGGAGGCGTTACTCCGTCACACGGAGGAAGAAAACCCTTTGCCGAATAAATAAATTCCTCGGGAATTACACCGTCCTTGATTATAAGCTTTCGTCCGTAGATATCCGATAAAAAGCAGTTGAGCGCATTTACACGCTGGATAAGTCCCTTTTCAAGATATGAAAACTCCTTGTTGTCAATAATTCTCGGAATCGGGTCAAAAGGAAAAAGCTGTTCCTTGAACTCTCCGTTTTTGTATATTCCGAATTTTACGCCGTATCTTGCTAAAAGCTTGTTGATTGTATCTGCATTTCTGATAAGTCCATCCATATTTAATCCCCCAATAACACAGTCCTGACACACAATCCGAGCAACAGATTGCTGTTACAAAACTTATTCTGCCCGACCGTTTCGCAACGGTTTCCTGTAAAAAGCAACAAAGGCGTTCTTACACTGTGATGTGTAAAACGCCTTTGTTATGTGAATATTTTAACACCATTATCAGGAGTTGTCAACGATTTTTGCAAGTTTATTTTAAATTCCTGCATTTTTATTTTTATTTTTCAAGATTATGACAATATCAAACCATAATTATGCAATATTTATTTAATTTATTGCAATTCTGAAATTTGTGTGAAAACAGTCTGCATTTTCTTGACTTAAACAACAGGAGTGGTATAATATACTAAAGTTAGTTTTATATCAAACTGTTTTATTTAAAACAAATCGGAGGTGATTTTATGGTGTGTAATTCGATAGCCGAATCAATCGGTCACGAGATTAAAGCAATTGACCACCTTATGCAAAGGAAGATGATTATGATTGCTTCAAAATCGGGACTTGACAAGGTTACCGTTATGCACGGCTGGATTATCGGTTATCTTATTATGAATAAAGACAGGGACATATACCAGAAGGATATTGAAAGCGAATTTGCGATTTCCCGTTCAACCGTTACAAATATTCTTAAGCTTATGGAGAAAAAGGGGTATATCACAAGAGCGTCTGTCGCAAGCGACGCAAGGCTTAAAAAAATTACTCTGACCGATAAAGGTGTACAAACGGCAGTAATACTTAAAAAGGCTGTTGAAGAAAACGAAAAAAACTTTGACAGGCTCCTCGAAAATGATGAAAAGGAAACCTTTTTACACCTTGTGAAAAAACTGAGATACGGTCTTGAAAACAGCTAACTTTATATCATATAAAATGGAAGGAGTATGTATATTATATGATAAAAACTCTGGCAAAACACATTAAGGGCTTTGTTAAAGAGTCTGTTATGACGCCTTTGTTTATGATTCTTGAAGTCGTAGCGGAAATGCTTATTCCGCTTATTATGTCCTCTATGATTGACGAAGGAATCAACGAAGGCAATATGCAGCACATAATTACTACCGGTCTTCTGATGGGTGCCTGTGCGCTTATCGGACTTTTCGGAGGAGTTATGGGCGGAATTTACGGTGCAAAAGCGTCGGCAGGCTTTGCAAAGAATCTGCGTATGGCTATGTTTGAAAACATTCAGTCATATTCATTTGCAAACATTGACAAATTCTCAACTGCCGGTCTTGTTACACGACTTACAACCGATGTTACAAATATTCAGAATGCTTACCAGATGATACTGAGAATGTGCTTCAGAGCACCCTTCAGCCTGATTATTGCAATGACAATGACGCTTTTAATCAATGCTAAGCTTGCACGTGTCTATCTGATTGCAATTGTATTTCTCGCTATTGTGCTTGGATTCCTGCTTAAATTCACCTATAAGTATTTCAGTCAGGTATTCGAAAAGTACGATGAGCTGAACGCAAGCATACAGGAAAACGTATCGGCAATCAGGGTAGTAAAATCTTTTGTAAGAGAGGACCACGAGGTAAAGAAATTCAACAGAGCCGCAAACAACCTTTACAAGCTTTTTGTAAAGGCTGAAAACGCAATGGTTACGGTTTCACCTCTTATGATGCTGACAGTTTACGCCTGCATCATCGCAATAAGCTGGTTTGGTGCAAATATGATTGTAGGCAGTGAGCTTACAACAGGCGAGCTTACAAGTATGCTTACATACTGTATGAACATTCTTATGAGCCTGCTTATGGTTGCAATGGTTTTTGTTATGATTACAATGAGCCTTGCAAGTGCAAGACGAATTTCTGAGGTGCTTAACGAAGAATCAACGCTAAAAAATCCCGAAAATCCCGATTACAATGTTGAAAACGGCAGCATTGATTTTGAAAACGTATCTTTCAGCTACAATACTTCAAGTGAAAAGCCGATACTTAATAATATAAATGTTTCGATTAAATCCGGTGAAACAATCGGAATTATCGGCGGAACGGGCAGTTCAAAGACGAGCCTTGTAAACCTTATCGGCAGACTGTACGACGTTACGGACGGTGCTGTTAAGGTCGGCGGAAAAGACGTTCGTACATACGACCTTGAAACACTGCGTGACGAGGTTTCTGTGGTATTGCAGTCGAACGTGCTTTTCAGCGGTACTATTCTTGACAATCTGCGCTGGGGCAATGAAAATGCAACCGAGGAAGAATGTATCAACGCCTGCAAGCTTGCGTGTGCTGACGACTTCATTCAGTCATTCCCCGACAAGTACAACACCCATATTGAACAGGGCGGTACAAACGTTTCGGGCGGACAGAAGCAAAGACTCTGCATTGCAAGAGCATTGCTTAAAAAGCCTAAAATTCTTATCCTTGACGACTCTACAAGTGCCGTTGACACTGCAACCGACGCAAAAATCAGAAAGGCTTTCCGTAACGAAATTCCAGACACAACGAAAATTATTATTT